>JAUIBC010000088.1 GCA_030427555.1 Gammaproteobacteria bacterium
GTGCATGCCGTCGAAGATGACAATTTTCTATTCTAACAATAGATCCTATTTAGAGGTGTTAAAACAGAAAAACGTACCAGGAATAACCATTTTTGTTTATAATCAGGAATATTATTTTCTTGATTATGACCCAACACTAGGGCATTCCATACCTCCTATAAAGTTAGATACATTGCATCCTATTTTTGCATCTTATCATATCCCTGAGCTTCCTGGACAACTTATTCAAATTCCTAAAACAATAAAACTCCCCAAACTTTATAGCGAAATATTAAAAAAAGTACAAGATAAAAGTCCTACTTTTAATCAATTTAAAGATGATTTCTTAAAATTTATAGATAGTGAGCTTCAATGTTGTTTGAACGCTCAGAAAGGGCACCAAAGACATAATATCTTTTCTTCATCTAAAGAAGATTTATCAGAAGAATATGTTATTGTTCAGGCCAATAATATGCATTAATGGATGGATGTTCTTAAAATTTATGGTAGTGCCTCAAACCTGTTGATGTGATATTATTTTGTCATTTTAAATTCATCCAACAAAAGGAATTGAGATGGCGTAAATAGAAGTTTATTGCCCGATATGTAATAAAAAAGATGTTGTAAAATATGGCTCTAGTTCTGAAGGCAAGCAAAGATTTTTATGTAAAAATACAGATTGCTGTAAAAAAACCTTCATTTTAGATTATACAAACAAAGGTCATTTGCTCACTAGAATAAAAAGACTAGCCAGAAAAACTATATGTTTTTCAAAGTTAGAAAAAATGCATGACATTGTGATTGGTCTATTAATTAATCACTTAGAATTTGGATTAATTATATGATCAACAGATTGGAAGCACTACCCATTTTTTTTAAGTCTGTCTAAAGTATCATTAGTTATCGGCATTTGATTAAATAAAGCAAATAAAGTAACTTTATTTTATCATTGTGGTAGCAAACAAGTCAAATTAAACTTAAAATCTATATGTATTCTCTTTGATTTCATCGTTGGTGGCGTTCCAAAGATAATAGGTCTAATGTATAGATAGCACATCACAAGTAGCATATTGTTCAATATTATGCGCGGAACTTTGGAAAAATTCTGGTAATTTTTTGGCTTCATGGTGGCCAATAATTATTAGATTACAATCTAATTCATAGGCCTTTTTTAAAATATGTTCTTTGATTGAGCCTATTTCAGCAAAGAGTTGATTGTTAGGTATATTAAGTGATTCGCCTATTATTTTTAATATTTCTTGTGCGTTTGCAAGAGATGCAGTTGGATTATATATTTCCGCAAAACCTAGTCCTTGAGCAAGTTGCAAGGAACTTGGTGGCTCAATGACATGCATTATATATAATTTTGCATCTAAAGCCTTGGCTATTTGTAATGCTTTTTCACAATAATTAAAGTGATTTTCGGTTAAGTCTGTTGCATGCAAAATATTTTTATACATAACAATTCCTATTACCAAGATAGTGTATATATTTTTATTTTAGTAAACGTTTTTCTGTTTAGCTAGGAAGTCTGAGATTGGTTTTTCAGTAATTTCAGCTAATGGAATTAATACAAAATCCCTATTAAGCATTTCTGGGTGAGGTATTGTGAGGGCTTTTGATTTAATTTTTTTGTTTCCATACAGCAAAATATCAATATCAATTGTGCGCGCTCCCCATTTGATTTTAGTCACACGATTTTGTTGCGTTTCTATTAATTTTAATTTTTGAAGTAGAGTGTGTGGAGGTATATTGGTATTTACTCTTATTACTAAATTGTAAAACATTGGTTGAGCTTTTCTACCTAAGGGTTTGTTGAAATAAAAGTTTGAAATATCTTTTATATAAATATTTTTGATGCGTTGAATAGATTTAATTGCCAATTGCAGTTGTCTTTTAGGAGATCTTAAATTGCTTCCCAATCCTAAATAGCATATTGGCATTTGATTTCCTAATTTTTTATTTGTGCTGACATCTTCTCTCGTGTTTTACTGTCTGCCTCTTGATATGTGGTCCACCAATTAGCAAGCTCCATGGGGGCATCTTTGGCCAATGCTCGTAAAGCTAAAAAATCATATGCTGCTCTGAACCTTGCATGGCGTAGTAAGTTTTCTGCGCGTTTACCAGCTCTTTTGGGGAATCTATATTGCAACATCCATATTTCACGCATTACTTGAGTATATCTTTTGGGAATAGTGACGATTTTATTTTGTGCATCAATTACAGCCGACATAGCTTGTTCAATCGCGCTAAGAGGCTCAATATCAGTTGCACGTAATTTTTCAATTTTTTTAATTAATGGGAACCATAATAAAATTGCATAGATAAATGCTGGGGTAACTGGCTTGTCTTGTTTTATTCTCGAATCTGTATTTTCTAATGCTAAAGATAGCAGTTCATTAACGTTGTATTTACTATCTTGTATAGATGCAGTTAATGGGAATAAATGGGCGAATATTTGATATTTTTCTAATAATTCTTGAGCCTTTTTGGCATATCCACATTGATATAGTTTAACCATCTCATCAAATAAGCGTGAGCTTGATACATGTGTAATTAATTGATTATGTTGCAAAATTGGCTTTGCGGTATCTTCGTCTAAGGTGAAACTAAGTTTTGCGGCAAAACGAATAGCGCGCAGCATGCGTACAGGATCTTCTTGGTACCTTAAATTAGGATCACCAATTATACGAATTTTATGATCTTTAATATCTTTAAATCCACCAGTGTAATCAATGATACTTCCAGTTTCAATATCATAATAGAGCGAGTTAATAGTAAAATCTCTGCGCCAAGCATCTTCTTCTAATGTTCCATATACATTATCTTTAATAAGCATGCCGCGTTCATTCTGTTGATGTTGTGAGTTAGTTGTATTACTACTACGAAAGGTTGCTACTTCAATAATGTCTCGGTTATAAATGATATGGGCTAGTTTAAATCTGCGACCAATAATCCGAGAGTTTTTAAATAACTTTTTGATTTGATTAGGTTTTGCATCTGTTGCTACGTCAAAATCTTTAGGTGATTTATGTAGTAATAAATCACGTACACCACCACCAACTAAATATGCATGAAATCCAGAGTGATTAATTACATTAAGTACCATTAAAGCATTTTGGTTAATGTCAGTTTTTGAGACATTATGATCTTTGCGAGGTACAATATATTTAGGTTCAATACTTTTTATGCGATTCTTGGATTTACGCAGTAATTTTTTGATTATGCTGATAATAATTTTACCTCTAATGTTTATCTTTAATCTATTATTAATAGGGCATATTTTTTATTATAACGTATTGTATCAAATGATATTTATAATGTGAATTTATTATGCTGGATATAGACTCTATCCTGAGTTAATATTTTATAATCTAACTTCCTGGAATAATTAATGAACTTTATTGATATTGGTTTAAGTATTATAACTTTAACGATATTAGAAATAATTTTAGGGATTGATAACTTGGTTTTTTTATCGATTCTAACTGAGAAACTACCTATTTTTGAGCGTAGAAAAGCGCGTTATTGGGGATTGAGCTTTGCTTGGGTTACTCGTTTAATCTTGCTGGGTTCGGCAGTTTGGATAGTTCATTTACAAGAGCCTGTGTTAGACGTTTATGATTTGTCATTCTCGTTTAGAGATATTTTTTTACTGTTAGGTGGTGTATTTTTAATATTTAAAGCTACCCAAGAAATTAGCTTTGAGATAGAAGGTAAATATAGCGAAAATGATGATTCTAGCAAAATTGTTGCAAGTTTGAAGGTGGTTGTTTTTCAAATTGCGGTGATGGATGTTATATTTTCATTAGACAGCGTGTTGACTGCTATTGGTATTACAGAAAACTTTTGGGTTATGGGAATCGCTATTACTATTGCGATTATAGTCATGATTTGGTCAAGTAATACTGTTGGTGTTTTTATTGAAAAAAATCCAACTATTAAAATGCTTGCTTTAAGTTTTTTAATGTTAATAGGAATAATGTTAATAGCGGATAGTCTGCATTTTCATATTCCACGCGGATATTTATACTTTGCAATGTTATTTGCACTTAGTATAGAGGCTTTAAATATGCTAAAACGAAAAAAAATACGTTTAAAAAATAAATTTAAGGATTAAATAGAGATGTTGATTTCTAAAGCCATTCATATAATAGCTATGGTTGCATGGTTTGCAGGGTTATTTTATTTACCTAGGCTTTTTGTTTATCATGCTGATGCTAATGATAAAATTAGCCAAGAGCGCTTTAAAATAATGGAACGCAGGCTTTTTTACGGCATAATGAACCCTGCAGCTATTATTACATTGTTATTTGGTTTACATCTTTTGCATTATAATATAGGTTATTATTTTGCGGTTAAATGGATGTACATAAAATTGTTTTTAGTGACATTTTTATTAATTTATCACGTTTTTTGCGGGTATTTTGTACATAAGTTTAACCTAAATAAAAATAACCACTCAGCAAAGTTTTATAGGTTTTATAACGAAGTCCCAACTTTACTGCTTATTGGTATAGTTATGCTAGTAGTTGTCAAACCTTAATTAACTTCAACCTCAATCATTTCAAAATCTTCTTTAGCTGCGCCGCAGTCTGGACAAAACCAGTTTTCTGGAACATCTTCCCATTTAGTTCCTGCTTCAATTCCATCTTCTGGCCAACCTTGTTCTTCATCATAAATAAAACCACAAATTACGCACATAAATTTGTTATATTCATTCATATTAATATCTCTGTTAGACTTAAAAAGCGATAATTTACCAGAGTTTGAGCATAAGTAAAGAAATATAGGTAAATTCTTCATTATAACCTGGTAATTTTTTGAAAAATTGTGCAGACTTAATGTTTAATCTTTATTGGTATTGTAAAAGGGGACAAAAATATGAAAATAAAATTGTTAGCTTCCATAATTTTAGGAACAGCAATGATGAATTCGTATGCTGCAGCGGAAGCTTCACTTACAAATGATCTTGAGAAATTATCATATAGTATCGGGGTAGATTTAGGGACAAATATTAAAAAACAAGGAATAGATATTAATGTGCCTGCATTATCGCAAGGAATTGAGGATTCTATGTCTGGCAAACCTCTAAAAATGACAGATGAACAAATGAAAGAATCTTTAGTTAAATTTCAAAAAGATTTGATGGCTAAGCGTACAAAGCAATTTGAAGAACAATCCGATAAAAATAAAATGAAAGGCGAAGCTTTTCTTAATGAAAATAAAACTAAAAAAGGTGTTGTAGTACTTCCAAGTGGTTTGCAATATAAAATTGTAAAACCAGGTACAGGCCCTAAACCAAGTAAAGAAGATACGGTTACTGTAGAGTACACTGGTCGTTTGATAAATGGAACTGTATTTGATAGCACTGATAAAACAGGTAAACCAGCGACATTTAAGTTAGATCAAGTTATTCCTGGTTGGACAGAGGCGTTGCAATTAATGCCAGTTGGCTCAACTTGGGAAATTTATGTTCCTGCTAGTCTTGCATATGGTGAACGCAACATAGGCGGATTAATTGGACCTAATGAAACATTAATTTTCAATGTTCATCTTTTATCAATTGATAAAAATCAAGATGTTAAAAAATAGAAATATTTAAAAGTTGCGCACTGGGCCACGCATTAAAAATTTCAAATGTAAGTCCAAGAGGATAACATTAGTCTTTGCGAGCATTAGCAAAGCAATCTAGCTTCCTTAAATGTCTCTAGATTGCTTTGCTTCGTTCGCAACTACAACATAATATTTTGCGTGCGTAGGCCTTTAAGTTGCGTATTGACGAAAAATCATTTGAGTATAAATTTTAATGAAAATTATTTTTTCTAAAAAAATGATTGTGGTTTTTATCTTGGGTTTTGCATCTGGTTTGCCTTTGGCATTACTAACTAGTACTTTGCAAGCTTGGTTTGCTGATTCAAATATGTCTTTGTATGCGACAGGGATGCTTAGCTTATTGGGTTTGCCTTATTTATATCGATTTTTATGGGCTCCAATTTTAGATAAATATTCCATATTAAAAAAAATCGGGAAAAGGAAAAGCTGGATTTTAACCATGCAGATTATTTTATGCTTAGGTTTTAATATTATGGCTTGGATGTCCCCACAAACATCGCCAATGTATATGGCAATTCTTGGATTTATTCTTGCTAGTGTTTCGGCCACTCAAGACGCAGCTATTGATGCATATAGAATTGAAATGTTGTCTAGCGAAGAATTTGGTTTGGGCGCTTCATTAGCAACCCTTGGATATCGTTTGGCAATGTTAGTTTCTGGTGGAGTGGCGCTTTTAATTGCTCAGTATGTAAGTTGGCCTGCCGTTTATCGCATTATGGGTTTTTTAATACTAATTGGAGTTTTTATTACATTTTGGAGTGATGAAAAAAACTCAAGATCAATTGATAGACAAGCAGGAAATAATTTACAAAATACGTTCATTTCTCCAATTAAAAATCTTATTAATCGTCGTGGAATAATCGTATTTTGTTTGTTTGTAATATTTTACAAGCTTGGAGAAGCCTTTACTACTAATATAAGTGGTATTGTCATGCCATTTTTAATTCAGGGGATTGGGTTTCCTTTGGCAACAATTGCGTATGTTCATAAGATTCTTGGTTTCTTTGCATTAATTATAGGTGGATTGACAGCAGGATTTATATTATTGCGCTATTCATTGTTTAAATCACTATTAGTATTTGGTCTTATTCAATCTATTACTAATGCTCTTTTTGTGATATTAGCAATGGTAGGAAAAAACACTATTTTGCTTGCTATGGCAGTTACATGTGATAATTTTGCAGCTGGTCTTGGATCCACAGCAATTGTTGCTTTATTTATGCGCTTTGTTGATTGTAGGTTTACTGCTACACAATTCTCTATTTTAGTGGCATTTTCATCTATGCCGCGGGTATTTTCTGGACCAATAGGCGCTTTTTTACAAGTGCATTTTGGATGGATTGGTCTTTATCAAATTGCTTTTGTTTTATCTTTTGTTTTCGTGCCATTCTTACTTGCAATTTCGCGTTTAGATTGTTTCAGTGTTGAAATAAACCCTAATGATGAGTCCGGTGCCTTGCGTCGGGGAGCTTAATTTAATTTGTGCGTTATGCAGATTTGCTATTTCTTCTACAATCGATAGTCCAAGGCCGCTGCCAGATTTTTTATTACCTAATGCTCTAAAGAATCTCTCGAAGACTCTTGATTGTATTTCTTCTGGTATTCCAGGCCCATTGTCTTGTACTTCAAGAACTATAAATTTATCTTGTTGGTAGGTTTTAACTGTTACTTGACCTCCAGAACCACAATAATTTATAGCGTTCTCT
>JAUIBC010000089.1 GCA_030427555.1 Gammaproteobacteria bacterium
GTTATTAATAATGATAAGGAGGTAGAAAAAATAAGTTAGCTAAAAAATTTACGTTAGGGGGATCAATTTTTATTGGTGTTTTCTCTAAAGGGGATCAATTTTAAATTGGTGTTGACACAGTCAGCAAATTCATACCCAATACCTGCTTGCCAATGTGAATTTAAAACCTTTTGCACACCTGCACCGAGCGTATAGGTAAAGCTCGTTTGCGTGCTGGATGCAAAATTTGTCATCGTGACTGCTTCTGAAATTAAAGGTGTGTTTTGAAAATCATGGGCGGCGTTAAAACCAACGCCTAAACTCGCACTGACCCATGGCATAAACCAATAGCCTCGGTTAGCTAAAAGCTTGCCCTTTGCCGCAACATGAGTATGTTGAACTTGATAGCTATAACTGTAGTTATTAAACGTTGAGTCGGCATCGTCCCAAATGTTTCCCGAAAGCTTTGCATTGCTTGTAGCTGCGACTGCGAGTCCAATTTGACCAAGAAGTGCTCTGGGTAGCTCTTTTTGAATACCTACAAAAACTTCTCCATCAAACAAAGCGCGCGTTGTGTGCTCCGCGGCATAAGTTTTGATAATGTTAGGCGCTAAATAGAGTGTTTGTGTTTGACCAGCTCTCTCCCAGACAGGGCCTGCGCTGAAGGTGCCCACCCAACCCCAAGACTTTTGAGTCTCACCCAGACCTATAGGGCCCATTGGACCCGCAATCGATTGGGTGCATGATAAAATACTTGCTATAGATAAAATAACAGCGGCTCTCATAAGCGCTCCTTGCTTAACCAGCAAGGCTAGCAGAGTACTTTTTGAATTTACCATGGAAAAAACTGTTATTTTGTTTTGAATGACTGTTGGTATTTTCTAAAGAAGAACTATGTCGCCTCTGTAATCCTGTGAACTTTTCAGTCTGAGCTACATTAAACCACTCTTGAAAGCATTCAGGATGCAACCCATAGTGATCGGCTGTAGAGTTTTCGATTTCATTTAGACACTTTAAACACGGCATTTTATTATCTATACCTAACAATTATTTTCTTAAGTATAGTTTTAATATCAAATGATATCAAGTTAAAGTTAATATCATTTGATATTAATATTAGTGTAAATTTTGATTCTTTCCAAAGTAAGACAAACATTATTGCATTACCGAAGCTTATGCTCCAGAGTTTTTGGGATTCTCCAATTCATAAAAAGAACAGAAATGTTACCTGCCTCATAATTTTAGGAAATTTTTTCAGTAATAAGTTAAGCCACGCTTCGGGCCATAGTATTTTTTATTAGGGCCTGAATTAACGGTCCTTACCGCACATGAAAATCTGATGCCATCAGCAGAACCAACGTTACCAGTGCCCATCCTTTTAGCAAGGGGATACCCGGTATGTAGATCTACAATTTTCGCATTAGCTTTTGATATTGTTTCGGCGCGGATGGTATGGAATATTAGGTTTATATATCTATTTATAAACAAGGGATTGATATTTTTGGTGTCGATTTTTAAAGGATAAAGCAGTCCCAAAACATTATTGATTTTGGGACGAGTGTGGTAGTTAATTAACAAAAGCGATAATTGATGCCAAGTCTAATGTTATGGTAAGCAAAATTTGCAGTGCTCTTAACATTTGCAGAGGCGTATCTTGTCAAATTTGGGGCTAAGACATTGTATATAAATGGGCTGTTTGTTGTTAGATCCCCTAAGTCATAATACATATATTCTACTTTAGCACTAAGTTTATCCATAAATGCCCATTCTAAACCACCACCGGCTGCCCAACCACTTAACGTTTTACTATTGGTATTAGAGCTTGTGTTTGCTGGTGCGAAAGCGGGAGCTCCTGTATTAGTTATCGAGGTTCGAGTTTGTAAAGAAGCTTTTCCGAAAGCGTAGCCTCCAGTACCATATAATAGAATATCTGGTCTAATTAGGTATCCAAGTTTACCTCGAATGGAAGCGAGATAGTCTAAGTCTTTTGTTTCCTCAACTTCAGATCGATAATTTAAGCCAGCTGCACCAAATGTATTTTGTCTAACATAGTTTTCAGATTCTTTAACGCTCGCTGCGGCTAATATATCGGCTTCAGCGCCGAACACTAAGTCACGATCATTTGCGAAAAGATAACCCAACTGCCCACCCCAATTGCTACCTTGTTGCTTAAGAGAAAATGAACGAGTTCCAGCAGTTGTTAAGGATTGAGAAACTACTAATGCATTTGGGGCAAACCCTTGATTCCAAAATACGTTATTTACACTGGTGCGGAAATCATTATTGGCTGATTGGAGATAACCACCTGTTAACCCAAGATATGGACCTGTCCAACAATAAGTACTCTCAGCACCCATTGAGCCTGAGAATGATAGTTTCAGGTTACGTCATAACAGAATTAGACAAAGGCCTTGTGAAATATATCGAGACCATACCTTAATAATCTGTCTACATTACGTCTACATGAGGAATTCGAGTTTTTTGAAAAGCACCGTAAGTGCTTGATTTTATTGGTGGGCCCACTAGGACTTGAACCTAGGACCAACGGATTATGAGTCCGCTGCTCTAACCAACTGAGCTATGGGCCCGCTTAGGCAGGTATTGTAATAATAAATCGCGAATATATCCAGTGTTTTTTTATATAGTTATAAATATTTTCAAAAATATGTTAGAAGTTGTTTGGTTAATATACTGCCTAGGATATAAATTGTAGATTTTTTACCTATGACGGATTAACCAAACATGTTTTTATATTTTCCTTAACTATTTATCATCACTATCAATAAAGCTGCGTAGCTTTTCTGAACGTGAAGGATGACGTAGTTTGCGTAAAGCTTTTGCTTCAATTTGGCGGATACGCTCTCTGGTTACGTCAAATTGTTTTCCTACCTCTTCTAATGTGTGATCGGTATTCATCTCAATTCCGAAACGCATTCTAAGTACTTTTGCTTCACGTGGCGTTAAAGTTTCAAGGATTTCTAATGTTGCTTCTTTTAGTCCTTCTGATGTTGCACAATCTATTGGTGATTCTATGTTATCATCTTGAATAAAATCACCTAATCTTGATTCATCATCATCGCCAACAGGAGTATCCATTGATATTGGTTCTTTGGCTATTTTTAAAACTTTACGTATTTTATCTTCGCTTAGGTCCATTTTTTCAGCTAATTCTTCAGGCGTTGCCTCCTGGCCAGTTTCCTGGAGAATTTGTCTTGAAATTCTGTTTAGCTTATTGATGGTTTCAATCATATGTACTGGTATGCGAATAGTACGAGCTTGATCTGCTATAGAGCGAGTTATTGCTTGTCTTATCCACCAAGTTGCATAAGTTGAAAATTTGTAACCACGGCGATATTCAAATTTATCAACCGCTTTCATAAGACCAATATTACCTTCTTGAATAAGGTCTAAGAATTGTAATCCACGATTAGTATATTTTTTTGCAATAGAAATTACCAAACGCAGGTTTGCTTCTACCATTTCTTTTTTTGCCCGACGCGCTTTTGCTTCGCCAATTGACATTTCGCGATTTACATCTTTAATTTCGGTAATGTTTAGACCATATTCATTTTCAAATGCTATTAGGCTTTCTTGTAATTGTTTAATTTCCGCAGCATTTTCTGTAATTAATGCTAAATCTAGCTTTTTGTTTTTAGCACAAATATTATCTAGCCATGATAGATTAGTTTCATGTCCAGGGAAGCTTTCTATGAAAAGCTTACGTGGTATTTTCGCTCGTTCTATACATGTGCGCATAATCTTGCGCTCGTAATCTCGTACATGGTTGCGCAGCTTACGAAAATATCTAGTTAACTTATCTACTTCCCTTGAGGTAAGTTTTAGTTTTAAGAATGAGTCTGCCATTTTGTCTAATAGTTCGCGAGTTTTTTTAGATTCTCTACCATGTTTTTCAATAGCAGAGATAACATCAGCGTGACATTCGCGTAGCTCATCAAAGTATATTTTGGCGATTTCGGGATTTGGTCCGTCATCTACATCACTTATACTTCCGTCTCCATCGTCATCGTCGCCATCACTATTGCCATCATCACTTTCCGAACTATCTACATCATCCAAAATACTGTCATCTTGCTGTGTTTCATCAAGCATCGAGCCAATATTAGAAGGAGGTGCTGATTCTCCTTCTTCATCATCATCAACAAAACCGCTTACGATATCACTTAAGCGCATTTCCTCAATTAAAAAAGAATCATAATCTTCTAAAATCAGTTTTATAGTTTCAGGATAATATGCTAATGATCTTAATACTTGATAAATACCTTGTTCGATACGTTTTGCTATTTTTATTTCGCCTTCGCGTGTTAGTAGCTCAACGGTACCCATTTCACGCATGTAGGCGCGTACAGGATCTGTTACGCGTCCTGTTTCTTTATCAACAGATGCGATAACTGTTGCGGCCTCATCAATATCTTCAGGAGCTTCTTCAGTATTAGCAAGTAATGCTACTAATTCATCCTCATCTGGTGGTTGCTCGAATACTTTGATGTTCATATTTTCTAGAATATTAATAATCACATCAAAATTTTCAGTATCTACCAAACTTGGCAACATATCATTTATTTGCGCATGGGTTAAATAATTTTGATCTTTTCCTAATTTAATTACATTAGTGATTTGCGATTGTTGTTGGTCTTGGTCATTATTACTCATAAACTATATACACGCCTACGATTATTAAAATTATAAAAATAAATTTATAATTTTATCTTCTTAAAGTTTACTTTTATTAAATCTATTTTTATAAAAATTAATAACTTATCTATAGAGCTAAAAACTCATTGTTTTTAGTTCATTTTAAGAAAAGCAGTTTGCTTAAGTTATAAAAATAGAAAAATAAAATCCCCAAATACATATTATGTGCTAGTATTTAATTTTTAAGAGTAGCCACTATTTTAATCAAATAATAGATTATAAATATTAATTTGCAATGGCCACAAGTTTGCTGTTTGATTAAATAACTTTATGTCTAATTAATCATATAAAATATAATACACTCCAGTTAATTGTATGAATTATAAACTTGCTTTTAATAACTTGCCAGTTTTTCTCAACAATTATTTTTCATTTAAGATTATGCCTATTTTTTAATAGCTTTTGTAATTCTTCTTTATCAGAATCAGTTAAGCTCAATTTTCTTGATTTTTCAATTAATTGTTGAATTTTATTTTCATTTTCTTGTTTATTCATGAAGGCAATAATATCTACGAACTCAGCACATAAGGCATTTTGTGGAACGTTATGTGTAAATCCTGCAAGTTCGTTAATTGAATCAAATAAAGGTGTGTCTCTCCATTTTTCAACTAAACTAGCAGTATTAATTTTAGGATTATTTGCAATATGACTTATTATCTCTGTAAGAACCCTAAATTTATTAATGTTATGACTGATTTTTAGAATTTGTTCCTTACATTCTGTGTAAATTTCTGGATGTTGTAGTAATATAGCGATTGCAAGGCGCATAGGTGTGCGATTTGCGTTATTATTTTTATTATCAGTTAAGAGTTTTCCAGTGGTATCTGCTATCAATTGGATGATTCTGTGTGGGTCTATGTGGGTAATCCTTGCTAGTTCATTAATTAACATTTGTTTATAAGGGCTTTCTGCCATTTTTATTAAATATGGTTTTGCTTTTATAATTAATCGATTTTTCCCAGTAAATAAGCTGATATCAACATCTTGGATAAGAGTATTAAAAAAGAATTGATGCATTGGTTCAGCATCTTTTACTCTGATTAAAAATGCCTCTTTGCCTTCTGCTCGAACTAGGCTGTCAGGATCTTGTCCTTCTGGTAAAAATACGAAGTTGGCAGTAATGTCTTTATCAAGATTACTAAAAGTGCTTTCTAGGGCTCGCCATGCAGCTTTGCGTCCCGCTGCATCTCCATCAAAGCAAAAAGTTAATTCTTTTGTGTATTTACTTAATATTTGAATATGATATGGGGTGGTTGCGGTACCTAAAGTTGCAACAACATTGGGTATATCATATTGTACTAATGCTAAAACATCCATGTAGCCTTCAACAATTATAATATTTTTGTTGTTTTTATTGGTACTTAGAACTTGATATAGACCATATAGCTCCCGACTTTTTTGAAATAGTACTGTCTCGGGGGAGTTAAGGTATTTAGGTTCTTGAGCATTATTTAAGACCCGTCCTCCAAAGCCAATTATTTTGCCATTTCTATTGTGGATTGGAAACATTAAACGTTGTCTATATCTATCGTAAACTTGGCGTTTCTCATTTTCTATTAGCATACCGGTTGTAATTAACTCTTTACGGTGATTAGAGAACTTTTTATCTAATGCGTGCCAATTATCTAGTGCGTAACCAATTTGATACAGCGATGCTATTTTCCCACTTAACCCTCGGCTTTTTAAATATTCTATTGCTTCTTGGCCAGAATTTTTTAAACATGAAACATAGTAATTAGCAACTTTCTCTAATAACTGGTATAGAGATAGATCTGTTTTTGGTTTGGTAGAATTTTTTTCATAAACAACTTGCACTCCGGCTCTAGCTGCTAACGTTGCAACAGCATCAGGGAATGTTTGTTGCAAGTAGTTCATTATAAAGCCAATAACGTTGCCGCTCGCATCACATCCGAAGCAGTGATAAAACTGCTTTGTAGAGCTTACATTAAATGATGGCGTTTTTTCATGGTGAAACGGACAGCAAGCAATATAGCTTGTGCCTCTTTTTTTTAAAGGAACGTAACTGTCAATAACTTCAACTATATCAACTTGTGATAAAAGCTCATCAATAAAAGACTGAACAATCAATCCTTGCATAGATAAATACCATGGTAAATAACAGGCTTTAAAGTTTATCAGTTAGGGGTGAGTTTGGACTTAATAAGTTCGCTCACTTTACTCATATCCGCGCGACCTTGTAATGGGGATTTTAAACAAGCCATAACTTTACCCATATCTCGCATTTCACATGCGCCTGTTTCTTCAATTGCTTTAATAATTAAAGTAAGAATTTCTTCTTCATTTAAAGGTTCGGGTAAGTATTTACTTATTAAATTTAACTCAAACTCTTCTTTAGCAACAAGATCATCACGGTTTGCTTTTTTAAAATGGCTTATGGACTCTTTACGTTGCTTGGTTAACTTATCTAGCAATTGAGTTATTCTAGAGTCATCTAGAATAATTCTTTCATCAACTTCAACTTGCTTGATTGCAGACATAACCAAACGCAATGTGTCTAAGGTTTGTTTATCCCTAGCTCGCATTGCGTCTTTTAAATCATTATTGATGCGATCTTTTAAGCTCATGCGCGACGACGACGTCTATCA
>JAUIBC010000090.1 GCA_030427555.1 Gammaproteobacteria bacterium
TGAGCTCAAAGTCCTTCCGCTTGACCTGCTTCTGTACCAGAGGCTGCTTGCTGAACTGATCGAGCATGCCCCAGGGCACGTGGCGTTTATCCAGAGCCTTTTCGAGAGCTTTGGCGTGTAGCCAGGCGATCAGCTTATTCAGATTGGCCTTTGGACGACTCATCAGCTCGTTGTATTTAGCCATCCCACAAAATGACTTTTCAACGACCACGCCTTTGGTTCTGAGAATGACTTTCTCTAGACGAACAATCTGCCCATCCGCAATTTTCTTACTGTCCTTGATTCCAGCATCCATCCATTTGCGGACCATATCCCCATCAGCGATCACGGTGGCGCAGATCACTGGGCCAAACAGGTCACCCTTTCCCGATTCATCCATGCCGGCGTGAGGTTCAAACCATTCAGGATGAAGCACCTCGTCGTAACCCAACTCTGCTACCTTGATGATTTCCGGCTCTATCACATCCTGCACAAAGTCCTGGGTCATCTTACCCTGAATGACCAACTTGCCACTCGTATACATGACCAAGTTTATTTTCGGCCCCTTGAAGGCAAAGCGGGCATAGGCTACTTCGTTTTCACCCCAACCACGCCCCTTGCACCAATTCTCAAGCTGGTCGGCCTCGTCGTCCGACAGCTTTCGCGTATACATCGTGATCTTCTTTTCTTCCTCGACCTCAAAGTCTTTATATTTTGCGCCAGGTAAATAGGTAAACTCTGTAATAGACTTGGATAAGTTAGGAAAAATGAACTTCAAACTATCAACGGCATCAAGTGCTAGCTTTCTATAGGTTGTCATTTTTCCGCCATATATCGTTATACATGGGGCTGAGTTTTTGGTTATTTCAAGGACATAATCACGGCTAATTTTAGTTGCTTTTTGTTTTGTGTTAGCAATTAATGTTCTTAAGCCTGACCAACTATGTACAATGTCACTTGGGTTTGTTTTTTTAGAAAAATATTTATTTACAAGATTTAATAAGTAATTAATCTCAGCTTGATTAATATTCATTTCAGATTTTGTATTTTTATAATCTTGCTCAGTTGTACCAATTAGAGTATATCCGTAGTAGGGTATGGTAAAAACTATTCTGCCATCTTGATTTTGCAGTATATAAGCATGTTCTCCAGAATATATTTTTTCTACAACTATATGGCTTCCTTTTACTAATCGATAACTGTGATTTAAATCTACATCTAATATTTTTGCTACATTATTTATCCATGGCCCAGCTGCATTAATTACAGCCTTTGCTTGAATATTTATGTATTCATCATGTTTGTTTTTTAGAGTAAGATTCCATAATCCATCGCGCCTATTAGCACGGATTAACTTGCTATTTGTTAAAATTTTGGCTCCATATTCTTTTGCTTGTAGTGCATTTAAAACTGTCAATCTTGAATCATCTGTTTTGCAATCATAATATAAGTATGCGTTGTTAACTGACTTTTCTAATTTTGTAAAATAAGATGATTCTTTAATGCGCTTAATATATTTACTTTTAGGTAAAATACTTTTTTTCTTGACAAGATTATCATAAAAGAACAGGCCGATGCTTATTAGTAGTTTAGATTTTTTGCTTGAAACAGGTAAAACAAATTGCATTGGATGAACTATATTTGCGCCAATATTAAGTAATATTTGTTGTTCTTTAAGAGATTTTCTAACTAATCCAAAGTTAAACTGTTCAAGATATCTAAGTCCACCATGAATAAGCTTGCTACTAGCAGCAGAAGTTTTAGAACCTAGATCATCTTGTTCGCATACTATAACATTCAAGCCGCGTATAGCAGCATCGGCTGCGCAACCGCAGCCATGTATTCCGCCACCAATAATTGCAATGTCATACAACATCACGCTTGGTTTTGCCAGTATATAATTGTCTTGGTCTACCGATTTTAAGAGGTCCAGATTTCATCTCCATCCAATGTGATATCCAGCCAACAGTTCTTGCCAAAGCAAAAATAACAGTAAACATATTAGCAGGAATTCCAATGGCACTTAAAGTTAAACCAGAATAAAAATCAACGTTTGGATAAAGTTTCTTATCAATAAAATAACTATCTTCAAGAGCTATTTTTTCTAATTCCATTGCTAATTTGAATAAAGGTTCATCTTTAGCGCCTACGGCATTTAAAACTTTATGACAAGTTTCGCGCATTACTTTTGCACGAGGATCATAATTTTTATAAACTCGATGCCCAAAACCCATAAGTCTGAATGGATCATCTTTATCTTTAGCGCGTTTGATATAAGTTTTAATATTTTTAACATCACCAATCTCTTTAAGCATATTTAAGCATGCTTCATTTGCACCACCATGCGCAGGTCCCCATAAGGCTCCAATGCCTGCTGAAATACAAGCAAACGGATTAGCGCCTGTAGATCCTGCCAAACGTACAGTTGAAGTTGATGCATTTTGTTCGTGATCAGCATGCAGGGTAAAAATAGTATCCATTGCTTCTACTAAAGTAGGATTAGGTTCATATTCTTCAGCTGGAACAGCAAACATCATATGCAAGAAGTTTTCGGCGTATGACATTTTATTATTAGTATACATGTATGGCATACCAGTAGAATATTTATAACTCATAGCAGCTAAAGTAGGCATTTTAGCAATTAAACGTAATGCTGCAGTATAACAATGCTCTTGATTGTTTAAATCAACGTTTTCATGATAAAAAGCTGATAATGCGCCAACTATTCCTACCATAATTGCCATAGGGTGAGCATCGCGACGAAATCCATTTAAAAATTGATACATTTGTTGATGAACCATACTATGGTTATTAATTTGACTTTTAAATAGAGATTGTTCATCAGCATTTGGGAGTTCGCCGTTTAGTAACAGATAACATACATCTAAAAAAGATTTTTTCTCGGCTAATTGTTCAATAGGATAGCCACGATAGAGTAATATTCCTTTTTCGCCATCGATAAAAGTAATTTTTGATTCACAAGAAGCAGTAGATACAAAACCAGGATCAAAAGTGAAAAGTTTATTTTTGCCGAGACTCGCGATGTCAATAACATCATTGCCTAAGGTTGGGCTATATATTGGTAGCTCAGAGACTAATTGACCGTCAATAGATAACGAAGCAAACTTTTTACTCATTATGATTCCTATTAGTTAATTATTACGTTCTTAATTGACAAACTATAGTAAAATGCAGATGAATCGTCAATTTTAAAATGGTTTTTTATATTCAACCTTCTAGGAAATTTGGTTCTTTACCATTGTTTGTTTCGCGAAATACCGTGGATTAATTATCTTAATTCGATGAAATGATTGCTCCATTGCCTATATATACTGAATGGATCTCGTATAAACAATCTATACGGAAATAGCCTTATCCCCATTCCGTTGAACACTTAAACCACCATATACAGTTAATATAACGCTCTTAAGAATATATGCCGCCAATCTAGATGTCGAGTTTGAAGATGGTTTCTGTAGTCAGATTCATAATTGCGATTACTGCAATAATAACCATTAAATTTTAGTGCGACAACCGTTTAGCTTAGCTTAAGAAATAAAGCAACACGAGATTTCTTCTTGCATATCGATATTTAAAGGCTCGGCTAGTCTTTCTTGAGTATTAGAAGTCTGATTAGTAGTATTTTTTATCACTAAAACTTGTACGCTTCTTGTAAGTAATGTGCTCGATTCTCTAGGTATCTTTTGCCGATGAAAAAATGCGTATGGATTCTCTTCTTGCATACTATCAAGTGCCACTTTAAGCTGAGAATATGCTTCATCTACAGACCTGTTATTCGATAAAGATCTTTGCAAGACTGTTGGCCTAGTACTTGCAATTTGCAATATTTGCTCTGAACTTACACCTTTTTCTATAAGTTGTGAAACCATCTTATAGTTTGATAAAATCGTGTCCAGTATATTCTTGTGTTCATCATTTTTTGAAAATTGTACTAATTGACTCAACGTCATATGTTTGTACAATAAAAAACACACGGACGTACACAGATTTTCAATATTATCATTATACCTATGTTTGCTCCATAAACATTTATTGAGATTTTTTAAGCCTTGTCGATATTTCTCAAGAGTTAATATAGAGATCTCTTCAAAGCTGCTACCATGCGAAAAGTACTGTGTTAAATATTCGGCATTATCGAGTAAGTAATCTAACGCTACCATATCTTGCTCATCATCGTACTTCTGAAGTATTTCTTTAGCATTTACACCATGTCTATTCCACAGTAAAAGTTTATCGGCATAATGCAATATACATTTAAAAAGCTCTGTATCAATACGTGCGCGGGCTGTTAACATATTGATGTCCAATTTTATTGATAACAAGGTAACTAGATTGTCTATTTTTTTAAATAATTCTTTAACACCTTCATTGCCTAATATTTCTTGAAAAATATCTAATACAGACTCATCAATGTCAAATCTCGAGAGCTTTCCATTTTTGCAATGTAATTTAAGCAAATCAATATAATTATTTTTATACAATGCTATTGCTATGTCTGTGACTGGCACAGCTTTATTTCTGAGATAAGGAATAACTTCTATGTTATCTAGAACAACTTTTAAATGCTCAAAATCATTGTCTAATACTGCTATACGATAGGCCTCTTGAATAGATAGTATTTTGTACTTGAAAGTGATGCATCCATCAACTATTACAGTCTTAAGATGATTCTTAGAATTCCAATCTTTCATGAGTGATAAAAATGTTTGTTCATGATCACATTTGACTTCATTATAGACCGTTTTACGGTGATTTTCATGGCGCTTAAGTAATATTGAAATATCATCTTCATCTTGGTTGATTGCATAGTGATGCTGAAGGATTTTATGTATCATCTTAGATATTTCTAGTTGTCCTTTTTCACTGAGCTGCCACTCACTTCCAGTTCCAATCCAATAAGGTATATCACCTTTTGCCATGGCATAACCTGTATAAGTAAATACGTTATCGAGCGCATTCCATGCAAAATATTTATTCCAGGGAAAGTGTAAATCAATTTTATACGTATAGAGCTTCTCAAACGCCTGAAAATTCACATTACTAAATACATGATACATAATTTGCTCTTCAGCTTTGTTGTATTTACATGCATAATTTAGTCGAAACTGAAGTTCGATACTTTCTTGTATTACTGTTTGAGGATAGTCTTGAGCAAATAAATCTAACATAAAACCTAGAATGTCTGCGTTGTTAAGTTTTGCTGCAAAAATTAAGTGGGAATACAAGTCATCAAGTACCATAAAGCCATGTGCATAAGCCTTAGCAATGAATCTTTTGTGCGCAAACATAATCGCTAGGGTAATAGGGGAAAATGTTCTAGATTCGGACCGAGCACACTCATAATAGCTATAGACATTTGAAATACATGCTTCATTAAAATCTATTGCTAACTTTTGAATTATTTTAAATATTGTTTTTGATTTAAATATTTCTTCTTTGCCTAAATAAGCAGATATTGCCAATATGTAAGAGATTGCTCGTTTAAATTCTTGATGCGGAATATCATCATTATATTGTAATCTAATTTTCATTAAGTCTAATAAATTTAATGCATTATCAAATAAATAACTTTTTTTATCGCCATGAGCCTCTAGCATTTTGACATAGTCTTCCTTGCTATAAATATTACGACCTAAGATATTAGGATTAGGAAAAGGTAATGGAGCAAAAGCAAATGCATCTTCTGTAAAATTACGCCCAAGTTCGAATATATCTTTTCTACGTTGCAAAAAACCTTTTTCATGAGGGAATGAGTTTTCAAGTATTCTCCTTTTAAGGCAGCTTAAAATCTCAGGCCATTGATTCTCATAAATTGCTGTTTTAGTCAGTTTTGAAATAAAACTAAAGCAGATGCAAAGTTGCTCATGAAGTATTTCGGCAGCACTATCCCCACTAAGCATATCTGGTGAAATTTGCTCTAAAAATATTTTTGGTTCGGTACAACCGGCAGAGTCAAGTGCATAAACAATCGCATCAATTGTCACTAAAAACTTTTTCCCTTCACGTTTAAGATGAATAAATTGTGTAAGATCATTTGCTTTAATAGCTTTAATAAGCTGGCACTCATAACTTTTATTTAGCATTAGTTTTAAGTGTCCGTTGTTATCTTGATAATAAATAGATGAGTCAGTCATATTTAGTTGGCGAATCCCTTCTACATCTGTAAAATCAAGGCAAGTAAACCCTTTCAAAAAACAAAATTTGTTATATTGTGACCAAACATATACTTTGTTTGCACTGTCAATACCAAACATAAGCTCGCTAAAACAGTAAAGACGCTTGAGCGCCGGGCTCGCTATTTCTTTGATCGTGTCTACAAATTTTTCCTCGCCAGGAACAATACCATTTACGAAAACTCTACCAGACTCAGTTAAAAAAGCCCAGTAATGATCTGAGAGAGATACATCTCTTACTTTTTCGCCATAAGGTAAATCGACTTTAACAGGTGAGCGTGCTGCTTTTGTACCGTGGTAATTAAGAGCTAAATAACCCCAAAAATATAACTCTCCTTCAGAGGTTATAACCGCAGTTTTGTTACTTGAGTTATAATAAGTAAATAAACCAACCATGCTGCGAATCAACTTATCATGTAGTGGTAAGTGGGGGGGTAATACTGTAAATTTATCACTATATAAATCAGGGCCACTCTGAAGCAAGTATCCTTGCTTGGTTAATGCCGTTGTGCCAAAACCGACTGTAATATATTGTATATCTAGAGCATTGAGTTCTTGTACAATGATGGCAGAGCTTGAGATTGTATCCCAAGCATAAACATGTCCACTTTCACATAATGCAAAAGTACGAGGTTCAAATATAAATAATTTAAAGATTATCTCGCCTTCGGGAATAGAGATCTCGGACTGTTTTTTATCATTACCACAAACTAAACGTCCGCTGCTACTAATGCTATATAAATTATTATTTGATAAATTTGCAATTTTAGTATCATAATCATCAAGTAGTGTGGACAGGCAGTTTCGTTTCATAAAAAACCATTTTGTTATATACAAGACCTTTAATTGTATTGTATTTTTACTTAGATTGCAATTTATCTACTTTGTTGTTGTCAAACCAATATATAAATTATTTTTTACATTGATTAAAGAAATCGAGGTATTAGAGTTATTAACGACGTATAAATAAGGAATATATTAAAAGAGCACATGTTGTTTGTATAAATGCGATGCGTAAATATTTTCGAGACAAATATTCAATAGGCTAATCTAAGTGTACATGGTTTTACATGTAAATTTATTATCGGAATGCTTTACAACCCCCAAAGCGGAGA
>JAUIBC010000091.1 GCA_030427555.1 Gammaproteobacteria bacterium
GTAACTCATAATGATGGTGATTCTTCAAGTAATCCACTAAATCTATATCAAAATTATGAAAATGATACTCTCCAAGAATTAATTTATCGGCATGATATAATGCTTGTAAAAATAATTCATGGTCATTTATTTTTAATGTTGCATCGTATGTTACCAGTTCAACCTGTTTTTTTAAAAGCTCTTTAGGTAGTTGATTAATCTTTTGTGCCAAGCTAAAAAACCTTCGAATCTGAAGAGAATGGAGGTTGGTATACTTTTTAATCAGCTCATCACTTGAAAAATTATCGAGAAGTTCTACTTTACGATATCTTAGTATCTTCATTTCTGCTCCCTGCTAGCAAAACTACTTTTTAAAATGCCGCTCAAATTGCTCACACTGTTGATTAAATAAATCGTTTTTCGATTGAACATTTTTCCTGAATAGGCGCGTTTCTTCGATAATATTTACATGTGTATTTGAGAAATCATCCGCAACATGTTGCTCAGGGGCAGGAAGTTGTTTTTCCATCAATTCATCGGTTTTATTTTCCACATCAAAATTTCCATTTTTGTGTTCAGGCAAATTTTCCTTTACAAAAAAGTTGTTATACTTGGTGGTAACCACTCGCGATTTTTGTTGAGTTTTAGTTTTTGGCTGTGTTTTAAAAAAAGTACTGCCAGATTCAGACTTCACGCAATTTTTTTCATCAAATTTCGCTAATGCTTCTTTAATAATTTCATAATTCGGCGATTCTGTTTTTTTACGAGAAGTTAAAAAATTCAACAAATCAGAAAATAAATCTTTTTTGGCTTGTTTTACTTTTTCAAGCATGGAAGGTAATTTCAATGCTTGCTCACGAATGGCATTTGTTTTTAATTTGATGTGGTTTATGGTTTCTGCGATATTCTTCTTGTGTTCTAAATCGATTCGATTTAGGTAATTAAAACAGGGATATGTTGCGTCATCTTCTTGGAATTCTCGAGCATATGGCTTAAAATCTTTCTCAAAATAGTTGTCCCAAAAAGTTTCAAAGTCATGATGGAAGTCCTGAACAACATCAACAACACCAGCGAGCAATTCAGTTAAAACTGCTTGTCCTACAGGGTCACCATAAATCCAATCTTCACCAAAAAAGTTAGCTACTGTGGCACTACGGACTAAATTTTGCCGCACAAAATAAAATAATAAAATATAGCGATGTAATTCTCGAATTTGCCTTAAATAATTCAAAGTATCATGATGAGACTCACGAAATGGATTCAGGTTCTTACGAATTTTCTTAATACTATTTTTACTTAATTTAGTAACAAAATCCCACTGCCCCCATTCTGCCGCTCGTGGATTATGACGTAATGTTCCTTTTAAAACACACGGGGTATCTTCTGGTACCTCTCCTGCTAAATGGTGTTCAATATCCTGCAATTTTAAAACAGTATTGCATTCATAAGAACTATCGCGAATTCCTGCGTAAGTTAATGTTCGTATTAACCACTCTCCAAGTTTTCTATTTTTAACCTGCTCAACTTTCATATCGGAAGAATAAGGTTTTAAAAATTGCTCTACAATTAAAAACGGTTGATGAACATCGCGAATCATCAAGTATAACGAGCTAAACAAGTAAGCGGCGAGTTCGGATAGGTCATTGCTTAATTCATTGATCAACTCATTAAATCTAGCCTTTTCTTGACGCTGAATTAAAAAATTAACATAATTTTGCATTTGTTCGGTTAAACGCAAAGTTAAATCCTTGAAATTAGCGCGTGAAGTGTCATGATCATTATTTCTAGAAACATATGTACTAATTTCGCGGCAATAACTAATACGTTTTTCAAATTCAATTCTTGCATTTTCTTCTGATAAAATGGGAAGCTCATCTTGAAACCAGATCACCATATCAGCCATGAACATTGCTTCAATACCATCAGGCCGAATAGATGCTCCTTTAACAACATCTCCATACCAATTTCGTTTAGAAATGGATTCCAAATATCGAGCCATTAAAGCAAGCATACTTGCTTGTGCTAAATGTAGCCCTGAACGATTTTTTTGCAATTTGGAAATACGTCGGTAGAGTTTTTCAATTTCCGGTTGATAAATAAGGACGAAGCTTGGTCTATTCTCTTTATCCAATTTCCAGAACTTAGGAATATCAATCTCCATTTTTCGATATGCATTGGTTAATGCATGATAGCGCTTCAAATCTTCTTCTTTTAACGCGGAGCGCTTAGACATCCACGTCCAAAATGCGTTTCCTATGTAAGAACCAAGCGCATTTGCTGCAACTGTTGTAGCCGTGCTGGTGGCAAGATGAATTCCAGTGTCTAAGGAAGAACTAATGTGATTATCAATAGGACTTGGCAACATTTTATACTATCCGATGTATTGTTTGGGCAAATAATACACGATTGATTATTAATTATCAATTAATTTATAGATTTCAGGTTAATACGTATTTATTCTATTTTAGAAACGTATGGATTATCTTTAATATAAAATCTTAATGGTTTGGTAGCCCATTCTTTTGCATAGCCTACTCCTATGCGTGCTCGTTCGATTATCTCGAATGGTGGTTCATTGAAATTGGGTAGTATGTGTAAGTTCTTATGTAATAAATCATGTCCATTTAATTGCTTATCAATATGCATTGCTTTACATAGTAGACCTGGCCCTTGAGTACGTGCTTCTATATTAATGATGGGTTCAATAGCACGAATTAGAACCGCAGCACCTTGGCCTTCAGCTTCTGTTACAACATTAAAACAATGATGTATTCCATAAATTAAATAAACGTACGCATAACCTGGTGGGCCAAACATAACTTTAGTACGTTTAGTTAATCCTTTCGCTGCGTGACATGCTAAATCATGCTGGCCAAGATAAGCTTCAACTTCTACGATTTTACCAAATTGTTCTTTATGTACAAGGTAACATCCTAAAAGCTCTTTAGCTACAATGATGCAGCTTCTATTGTAAAAATCACGAGATAACATATATTTTTGTAACTTAATTTTGCTAAAAATTATAACAAAAAACATATAGTATTTCTAAGTGTCTTTGATATATTATTGGAAGCTTATTTTTCTATGAATGCTAATCAATTTTTGCTAATGTATGGCATTGAATTTATATGTATTATTGGTATTAACTATGGATTTAGTGGAAATATATACAGATGGTGCTTGTAAGGGTAATCCTGGGCCTGGTGGTTGGGGTGCTTTATTGCGCTGTCGTGGGAAAGAGAAGGAATTAAAAGGATTCGTTCTTGAAACAACTAATAATCGTATGGAATTAACAGCGGCAATAGAAGCATTAGGTTTTTTAACTCGAGCATGTCAGGTAGATTTATATACCGATTCTAATTATTTACGCCAAGGTATGCAGAGTTGGCTTAGTAATTGGAAGAAAAAAAATTGGCGTAATTCGAAGAATCAACCAGTTAAAAATATTGATCTGTGGCAACGTCTAGATGAATTAGCAGAATATCATAAAATAAAATGGCATTGGGTAAAAGGGCATGCTGGCCACCCAGAAAATGAAAAAGCGGATGAATTAGCAAATGCAGCAATATTAGAGGCGGAGCAAGAATAGATGCGACAAGTAGTATTAGATACGGAAACAACAGGTCTTGAGCCTAATTTAGGACACAGAATTATTGAAATAGGTTGTATTGAGTTAATCGATCGCAAATTTACCGGAAATAATTTGCACATCTATTTAAACCCTGAGCGCAAGATTGATGATGGTGCTTTCCGAGTGCATGGCATTAGTAATGAGTTTCTTCAAGATAAGCCCTTGTTTAAAGATATTGCTAATCAATTTATTAATTTTGTATATGGTGCGGAGTTAATTATCCATAATGCTCCTTTTGATGTGGCATTTTTAAATGCAGAGCTTGCAGGGATTAAACATAAAAATTTACTTGAAGAATTCTGTGATATAGTTGATACATTAGTCTTGGCCCGCGAAAAGCACCCTGGACAGAGAAATAACTTAGATGCACTTTGCAAACGATATAATGTAAATAATTCAAATAGAAAGCTGCATGGAGCCTTATTAGATGCTGAAATTTTAGCTTTTGTATATTTGGCAATGACAGGAGGCCAAACCGAACTTTTCTCTGGTGTTGCAGAAGAAACTAAACAAAACAGTCAAAAAAAATCCCAAAATTTTGCAAAACTACAATCAAACTCCCCAATTATTCAACCAAATGCAGAAGAAATGCTAAGGCATAATGATTTTATACAAATGATGGATGAAAAATAACCTATTTTCAGTGTAAAATTGCACATAAAATTCATTTTTAACTTGAAATGATTTAAATTTATACTAAATTTACAAGTATGGAAGTGTGAATTTTAGGCATAATATGGATATTTTGATCAAGTTAAAAAGACTTATTGTACCAAGCGTGTTATTTGCTTCGTTTATATTTATATCTCCTGCAATGGCTGATTCTAGCACGGTATCTATTGCAAATAAGCAGTTTGCGAATACATTTATTTATAATCCGAAAACTTTACGCTGGCAAGCTATTAATAATAATGGCAGGGTGGTTAGAACAGGTCGTGGTTCAGCAGGTCGTGGTTATTGCCCTGATATTGGTAGAAGTTGTCGCACACCTACCGGAACTTATCATATCATAAGTAAAGGTGGCCCAGGTTGTAAATCAAGCCGCTACCCTAGACCACGTGGTGGTGCGCCTATGCCATATTGTATGTTTTTTAGTAAGAACTATGCCATACATGGTTCATATGATGTGCCAAATTATAATGCTAGTCATGGATGTGTGCGAGTTACGGCTAGTGATGCGCGTTGGTTGTCTAATAACTTTATGCACATTGGCACTAAAGTTATTATTCGTTCGTATTAATCCTCCTCATCCTCGATGCTAAAAGATGAGCCACATCCACAAGTGGTTTTAGCATTGGGGTTTTTTATTATGAATTGTTCTTGAATTCCGCTAGTAAAATCTATTTCTGAGCCTTTTAGTAAAGTTACACTCATACAATCGATTAATAGTTTAATTTTAGATTTATTGTCCGAGCATATTTTTTCAATTATTGTATCATCCGCTTGTATTTGCTCATCAAAAGTAAATCCGTATTGATAACCTGAGCAGCCTCCGCCTGTTATGTAAACTCGTAAATTAAGATTAGGATTATTTTCTTCGATAATTAAGCTAGAGATTTTATCTGCAGCAGCATCAGATATTGTAATTTGAGATGCATTTATTGTTAAGTTTTGTTGGTCATCAGGCATGTATTTCTCCATCGGTAAACAGCTTCTAAGATTGTATCATAATTAACGAATAATTTTATCAATTACCGCGCCACCAAGGCATTGGTTTTTTTGGTAAAATACTACATATTGGCCTGGAGTAATGGCGCGTTGTGGTTCTGAGAACATTACATAGTGCTTATTATTGTCAGCTGGTGAAATTACACAAGCTTGATCTTCTTGTCTATATCTAGTTTTGGCATAGCAAGTCATGGGTAGTTCTACTTTTTCTTCATTGATTAGCCAATGAATCGGTTCGCATATTAATCCTGTTGCAAATAATAATGGATGATTTTTCCCTTGAGCTACAATTAGCTTGTTTGTTTTTACATCTTTATTAACTACATACCATGGCTCACTTGTGGAGTCTTTTAATCCTCCTATGTTTAATCCTTGGCGTTGTCCTAAAGTATAAAACATCAAGCCATCATGTTCGCCCAATACTTGACCTTCAGATGATATTATAGTTCCTGGCTTTGCAAGCATATATTCATTAAGAAAGGTTTTAAATCTTCTTTCACCAATAAAACAAATACCAGTCGAATCTTTTTTAGCATGATTTTGCAGATTTAATTTGCGAGCAATAGTGCGTACTTCAGATTTTAAGTGTTCGCCTAATGGGAATATTGTGTCTTCTAGTACTTTTTTATCTATAGCGTGTAAAAAATATGTTTGATCTTTCGACCTGTCTTTTGCTTTGTATAATCCAGCAATATTATCTTTGCGAGATATTTTTGCATAATGTCCAGTTGCAATAAAGTCTGCGCCAAGATTTTTAGCGTGTTCGTAGAATAGTTTGAATTTTATTTCTTTGTTACACAATACATCTGGATTAGGCGTTCTAAATTTTGCGTATTCGTCTAGAAAATTTGAAAATACGTTGTCCCAGTATTGTTTAGCAAAATTTACGGTGTGTAGAGTAATGCCAAGTTGTTCGCAAACACTCTGTGCATCAGCTAAATCGATTGCTGCTGGACAGTATTGTTCGGAGTCGTCTTGCTCCCAATTTTTCATGAATAGTCCTTCTACCTTATATCCTTTTTGAAGCAAAAGATATGCGCTAACCGAAGAATCTACACCGCCTGAAAGACCAATAATAACCTTTTTTTTCATTAAATCCGCAATACAAAACCATTATTTTACGCTATACTGCGTTTCTCTACAAATTTATATTTTGCAGATGGGTGTAATTTTTATTATGAAATTGAGCATACAAAAGTGTAAGCCACATGAAAAAATAGGTCCTCGTTCGGTTGAGATAACAGAGCGCTTGCCGTCTTATATTAGTAAAGTATGGGATGTTGAATTTTATTACACCGTAGAAAGGTTGAAAGATTATTATTTGTTGATTCTTGATGTTAGTGCATATGTTAGGATAGAGTGCCAGCGTTGTATGAACGATTTTGACTATCATTATAAGAATATTAATAAGATAGCTGTATGTAAATCTGAGGAAATCGCTGAGCGTGTAATGGCATTATATGAACCGCTAGTTAGTCAGACAAATGAAGTAGATTTAGTCGAAATTATTACTGATGATTTACATTTATTTTGCCCGGAAAATCATGAAGATGTTGATAAGTGTATAATTAATAATTAAAGATTACGAAGCAAAATTGTAATAAATACTTGGATTATAGACAAAAACTATGTAAAATTCTCACCCTGTAAAAACAAATTGTTTAGGAGTTAGCCCAATGGCAGTACAACAGAATAAAAAATCACGTTCTAAACGTGGTATGCGAAGATCGCATGATGGTTTAAGTAAACCAACTTTATCAGTTAATTCAACTACAGGTGAAACTCATCTGCGCCACCATTTAACGCCAGATGGTTATACACATCAAGGTCGTAAAGTTCTTGATGTAAATTCCAATTACGAAGAACAAGAGTAAATTTCTTGAATAAAATTACTTTAGCAATAGATGCAATGGGTGGTGACCACGGTTTATCAGTGGTTATTCCAGCATCAGTCAAAGCTGCTAAGCGCAACCCTAATTTACATTTGATTTTGG
>JAUIBC010000002.1 GCA_030427555.1 Gammaproteobacteria bacterium
ATTATTGTTTTGTAATTGCTAGAGGGTGAATTATGAAAAATGCAACAGAAAATACTTATAATTTCGATGTGAGTTCTCTTGATGAGCTGCAGAGGAAAGTAAAAGAAGAGCTTGACCATAGCAAAATTAAGCATAGTTTCATTAGATATTCTAGTTCTTTATGTACTACAGGTAAATGTAAAGATATAGTATATGAATTGTTAGATGCTACAAGCATAGAACAAGTAAATAAGTTAGAGGATTCATTACGCAACCTTATACATCATCAAAGATGCGTTGTTGACTCAGCATACCAAGATGGTGATATAGAAGATGATGTAATGCTTAAGTTCTATAAAGAAATGGATGCTGTATGGGAAGTTGCTAAACATGCACTTCCGGTAAAAAAAGCATTATTACCTACTAAGCATATTGATGTGGTAAACGATGTAGAAAATTGTAATAGGTCCACTTTTTCTATGTAAAAAACTGGAGTGAGCAAGGTAGCTCGGATGAAATATCCTCATCCAGGCTACCTTGCTTGCAATCAAACCTAGAATTTATCTTTTTACAATTTTCTCTCAACTAATATATTTTTTAGCTTTACATATTCAGGGATGCCATGAGCATATGGTGGATAAGCTTCACCTTGGATTAGAGGTTGTAAATATTCTCGACAGGCTTTGGTAATTCCCATGCCGTCAGAGCTAATGAAATCTAGAGGCATTTTCTTTTCTTGATTGGCAACATCTTCTAACGGAACATTATCAATGCTCCAAAGATAAGGCGAGTTAGATTCGCGTTTGATAATTGGCATCACTGCATTATGGCCTAGGATAGCAAGCTCGACAGCAGCTTTACCTAATGCATATGCTTGTTCAACATCGACCGCGGAGGCTATATGACGTGCGGCGCGTTGTAGATAGTCGGCGACCGCCCAATGATATTTTAAATTAAGTTTATCTTTAATTAGGTTAGCAATTATAGGAGCAACTCCGCCAAGTTGAGCATGGCCAAAAGCGTCTCTTAGGCCGGCATCGCTAAGAAACTTATTATCTTTGTTACGAATACCTTCTGAAACTACAATTACGCAATAGCCATATTTTTTCTCACACTCAGTAACTTTATTGAGAAATGCTTCTTCATCAAATGGTATTTCTGGAAAAAGAATAATATGTGGTGGCTCATCATTGCTATTGCTGGCAAGTCCACTTGCAGCCGCAATCCAACCAGCATGCCGGCCCATAACTTCTAGAATAAAAACCTTAGTAGAAGATTTACACATTGAAGCAATGTCAAAGCCTGCTTCTAAAGTAGAAATAGCAACATATTTTGCAACCGATCCAAAGCCAGGACAAGTGTCTGTAAATGGTAAATCATTGTCTACAGTTTTGGGTATACCAATGCAAGTAATAGGAAAACCCCGCTCTTTACTCATTTTAGCAACTTTGTTAGCTGTATCTTGCGAGTCTCCTCCACCATTATAGAAAAAATAACCTATATTGTGTGCTTTAAATACTTTTAATAGTTGTTCATATTCTTCGCCATCATTTTTTAATTTATGACGACAAGATCCAAAAGCGCCGGAAGGAGTATGCATAAGAGCAGCTATTGCTGCATCACTTTCTAAAGATGTATCTATTAATTCTTCAGACAAGGCGCCAATAATGCCATTTTTTGCAGCTAGTACTTTACCTATTTTTTCAGGATAATGTTTTGCTGTTTGAATTACTCCACATGCTTGCGCATTTATAACTGCAGTTACTCCTCCTGATTGAGCATAAATAGCATTTTTCATCGTTCCTCCCTAAAATTTGTTATAAATGTAAATGAGAGATATGATATCATAATCAATTTTTTAATGTTGGATTTTTCATGCAAGTCAGAACTCGTTTTGCCCCTAGTCCCACTGGTTATTTACACGTTGGCGGAGTTAGAACAGCCTTATTTTCCTGGTTATACGCGCGTTCGAAGCAAGGTGAATTTGTATTAAGAATAGAAGATACTGATAGAGAGCGCTCAACTCAAGAATCAGTTTCAGCTATTTTATCAGGTATGCAGTGGTTAGGTATTGATTACGATGAAGGGCCTTTCTATCAGACTGAGCGTTATCCACGTTATTTACAAGTTATTAAAAACCTACAGGAAAAGGGGCTTGCTTATCGCTGTAATTGTAGTAAAGAGCGCCTAGAAAAATTACGTGAAGATCAATTAGCTAGACGTGAAAAGCCGCGTTACGATGGTCTTTGTCGAGATAAAGACTTACCAGAACAGGGCGACTTTGTTGTGCGGTTTAAAAACCCAAGCGCAGGGCTTATTACGTTTAAAGATGAAGTATATGGGGTTATCCACGTTGAAAACAGTGAGCTGGATGATTTAATAATTTTGCGTTCAGATGGTAACCCAACTTACAACTTAGCCGTAGTAGTAGATGATATGGATATGCAAATTACCCATGTAATTCGAGGCGATGATCATATTAATAATACGCCTAGGCAAATAAATTTATTCAAAGCATTAAATGCAGACATTCCAACATTTGCTCATTTGCCTATGATTTTAGGTTCGGATGGCAAGCGTCTTTCTAAAAGACATGGTGCTGTATCTGTTTTACAATTTCGTGAAGCGGGTATTTTGCCGCACGCATTGTTAAATTATTTGGTGAGACTTGGTTGGTCTTATGGTGATCAGGAAATATTTAATTTGGAAGAAATGATATCTAAGTTTGATTTAGCTAACGTAAGTCGAGCTGCTGCAAGTTTTAACTATGATAAATTGACTTGGTTAAATCAGCACTATCAAAAAAGTGACTCGCCAAAATCGGTCGCTAAAGCTTTACTTTGGCATTTTGAGCAACAAGGAATTGATCCTAATAATGGGCCTAAACTTGAGGAACTTGTGCAAGCACAGGCAGAAAGATGTAAGAATTTAGCCGAAATGTGCAGTATTAGCAAATATTTTTATCAAGATGAAATAAGTTATGATCCAAATTTAGTTAAAAAACATATAACGTCTGAGGCATTGCGATTGTTAAATTTATTGTTAATAAAGTTGCAATCTGTTGAGAATTGGCAAAAGGATATGTTACAAACTTGTATAAATGATTTGGTTCTTGCTGAAGGAATAGGTTTTGGTAAACTGGCTCAACCATTACGAGTGGCTGTGACTGGAGGTAATGTTTCTCCATCTATTGATGTTACCTTAACTTTACTAGGGAGAGATAAGGTTCTTAAGAGATTGTTGGAAATCGAAAAAAATCTACAAATAGAAAGTTAAACAGGATCTAATAGTTGTGATTTTTGATTGATGATTAAAATCTAATACAATTAAAGTCAAATAGTTTTCATAGTGTTTTTTTTTGGTATAATCGTGTTAGATTAAAAAGAAATGATACTATTTATGTTTTCAAAGCAGGAACAAGAATCTTATACCTTGGATAAGAACTACAATTATTATCCTTATCCTGAGCTTATTGATATTTATTCTAAAGTTGCACCTAGGAAAGTCATAAGAAAAGGCAGCAATCTTCCAGGTCGCTCTACAATTGAATTACTTATCATTTTATGTGCAAAAGAAGATATGACGACATATGAAGCATTAAAAATAATGCGTCCTTTGATTGATACAACATTTCAGGAATCATTTAAACACCCTACTTTTATAACTAAGCATTGTAACAGCCATAACTTTAGCATTAAAAAACAAGTAATTCCTATAAGAAGAACTAGAGAAACACATGCTTTTGTAAATCAAATCAATTTTAACAGTGGTAATTTTGAGGAAAAAACCTTGTATTTTATAATGCTTTGTTATGCATTTCCCATAATGGAAGATAAATTTTCAATAAATACATCAGCTTATGACGAGCTTAATGATTTTTTACTTTATACATATGGTTTTACAGCAGATTTAGTGTTTGAACTGACCCAGTTTTATAAATCTAAGATAGTTGATTTTGCGAAAGATTTTAACTACAACAATAGATTTCTTGCAAAGACAGAAGGTCTTAGTGGTGAAAATGGTGTATCGCCTGTTATATCAGATCCTAATGCACGTGCATTGTCACCATGTTTAGATGAATATGATAATATAGAAGACCTTAGTAACTATGATCCAAATAATGATTGTTTCTTTGTGAATAAAGATATTGTTGATATGTCAATACAAGACATTGGTAATCATATGCATAAAGAGATAGGAAAGAAAAGACGATTATCTTCTTTTTTCCCTACTGTTGCATTGTCAGAAGATCCTGTAAGTGTATTACCTTGTTTAGATGCAAATGATAATATAGAAGATCTTAGTAAATATGATCCAAATAATGATTGTTTTTTTACGAATAATTATAATGTAGTTACACCAGTACAAGAAAATAGAGATATTGATAAAGATTCTAGAGAAAAACAATGTTCTTCTTCTTTTTTCTCCATTTCAAAAATACCGCATGTATGTTCGTTTGAAGTTGATGAGAATTTAAATATTCTGGATTGTGATGGTTTAATCGGGTCGAATGTATTTAAGTCTTGATCTTATCTAAGATTTTTTGCGCGGCTATTTGCTCAGCTTTTTTACGATTGGTACCATTACCAGTTGCTATTAATTGACTATTTGGAATAGTACAAGTTATATGGAATATTTGATCGTGTTGTTCGTCTGTTATTTGCGTAAGTGTATAAATAGGAAGAGGGCTTTTAGTGCTTTGTAAGTATTCTTGGAGTTGAGTTTTAGGATCTTTTAAATTATCTAAAAGTTCATTATCATCAAGCCTTGATTTGTATAAGGTTAAAATAACTTCTTTGCATGCGGATATACCGCTGTCTAAAAGTATAGATGCAAAAATTGCTTCGAGCGCATCCGCTAGAATAGATGAGCGTCTAAATCCTCCACTTTTAAGTTCTCCTTGTCCAAGGTATAGGAAATCTCCAAGGTCAATTTCTTTTGCTATTTTTGCTAAAGTTTCGCCTTTGACAAGCGTTGCTCTTAGGCGGCTAAGTTTGCCTTCAGTTGCGTTAGGAAATTTATTATAAAGTGCTTCAGTAATTATCATGTTAAGTACAGAATCGCCTAGAAATTCTAGGCGCTCATTATTTTCATTACTAGCGCTACAATGTGTTAATGCTTGTTTTAACAGAGCGATTTTCTGGTACTTATAATTTATTTTTCTACATAGAGTATCAAGCTTTTTCAATTGATACCTCTGCCTATTCTATTCCAGCGTACTGAATGATTTTTATTATTCCAACTAAACCAAGTTATAAGTGCTTTGGCGCGAACATATTCATCACTTACAAATCCCCAAAAACGACTATCTGAGCTTGCATCTCGATTATCTCCCATCATAAAGTAGCTGTTTGGTGGGACTGTTACTTTAAAGTCTATTGCTGGTTCGTTAATTCTTTTATAAATTTTATGTTGTATCCCGTTTAAATCTTCTATGTATTCGGCGACTGATTCTCCAGAACTAGGATCGGTTGTATATTTAATAAATTTTTGTTTGGCTTTAATTCCATTGATTGTTAAAACTTTATTTTGATATTCAATTACGTCACCAGGAACTCCTATTACACGTTTAATGTAATCTATAGTAGGGTCTGGAGTCCAACGGAAAACTACTATATCACCAGTTTTTGGTGATGAAACTTTAATAATTTTCTTCTCTATTATAGGAATTCGAATGCCATAGATGTATTTATTGGTAGCTACGAAATCTCCTACTAAAAGAGTCGGTTCTAGCGAACCAGATGGAATACGAAATGGCTCTATTAAAAATGATCTTAATAAAAATACTACTAATAAAATTGGGAAAAATGATCTTGAGTTTTCAATAATAAAACCTGGCTTCGTTTTAGGAGCACGTTTTTTAGAAAAATATAAAATATCTAGGAGTGATATTATTCCTGTTATAATACAAACAATAAATAACCAAAGGGCAAAATTTCTTAACATAATTTCCTCTATTTTTTGTTATCAGTTTGAAATACAGCTAAAAATGCTTCTTGAGGTATCTCAACTTGTCCTACTTGCTTCATCCTTTTTTTACCGGCTTTTTGTTTTTCTAGTAGTTTACGCTTTCGTGTTACGTCTCCGCCATAGCATTTAGCGGTAACGTTTTTGCGTAGTGCTTTAACTGTTTGTCTGGCAATTATATGTCCACCAATTGTTGCTTGTATGGCTACGTCAAACATTTGTCTTGGAATTAACTCTCGCATTTTTTCGGTCAAAATCCTACCGCGTGATTGAGCAACACTACGATGCACAATTGTTGCAAGTGCATCGACTTTTTCTCCATTAATTAAGACATCCATTTTTACAAGATCTGCTTTTTCAAATTTTAAAAAATTATAATCAAGCGATGCATAACCACGACTAACAGATTTTAATCTGTCAAAAAAGTTGCCTACAACATCACTCATAGGCATATCATAAGTAACAGAAACTTGGCGTCCACTATAAGTCATGTCTACCTGAACTCCGCGTCGCTCTATACATAAGTTTATTACCGGCCCCAAATAGTCTTGAGGAACTAAAATATTAGCGCGTACGATTGGTTCGTACATTGTTTGAATTTGTTGTACTGGTGGTAGTAGAGATGGATTTTCTATGAGGACAGTTTCATTTTTAGTGTTAGTAATTTGGTATATGACAGTAGGGGCTGTTGATATTAAATCTAAGTTATACTCTCGTTCCAATCGCTCTTGGATAATTTCCATATGCAGCATTCCTAAAAAACCGCAACGGAAACCAAAGCCTAATGCGTCGGATGATTCAGGTTCATAAAATAGTGATGCATCATTTAAGCTTAGCTTTGCTAAAGCTTCGCGAAAGTTTTCAAAATCGTCGGAGTTAATTGGAAATAAACCGGCATATACCTGAGGTTTTACTTTTTTAAATCCGGGTAATGGTTTTTGTGCCGCATTTTTTTCGATTGTTAGAGTATCTCCAACTGGGGCGCCATGAATGTCTTTTATCCCTGCGACTACATATCCTACTTCCCCGGTTTTTAATATTTTTTGAGGAGTGCGCTTAGGGGTAAATATTCCGACATCATCAACCACGTAACTTTTGCCGGTTGACATAACTAGCATTTTGTCGCCTTTGTTTAAAACACCATTTACAATTCTAACTAATGACACAACGCCTAAGTATGGATCGAACCAAGAGTCAATTATAAGAGCTTGTAGTGGCGTATCTACTTCTCCTTGAGGTGGAGGTATTTGCTTAACAATAGCCTCTAAAACATCCTCTACTCCAAGACCACTTTTAGCACTTACCATAATCGCATTGTGTGCGTCTATGCCAATTATATCTTCTATTTCTGCAATTACTTGTTCTGGCTCAGCTTGCGGGAGATCGATTTTATTTAATACTGGAATTACATCTAAAGATACATCAATAGCTGTGTAACAGACAGCAACAGTTTGTGCTTCAACTCCTTGCGCGGCATCAACTACTAATAGTGCCCCTTCACATGCAGCAAGTGATCTAGAAACTTCGTAGCTAAAATCCACATGGCCTGGGGTATCAATAAAGTTTAATAAATAGGTATTGCCATCTTTGGCCTTATAATTGAGTGATACGCTCTGAGCTTTAATAGTAATGCCGCGCTCTCGCTCGATATCCATCGAGTCTAGAACTTGCTCATCCATTTCCCTATCTGATAGTCCACCACATAGTTGGATAAAACGATCTGCTAGAGTAGATTTGCCATGATCTATATGTGCAATTATCGAAAAATTACGAATTTCAGTTAGTGAGCTCAAGGATAATACCCATGTTAAAAAGCGCTATTGTATCTTATCTTTATTACTAATCCAAAATTTTTAATGCAGGGCTCATAGTTTTTCAGAAGCCATAATAGTGCTCCTGTTTTATTTTGAGTCCTATATGTTTTAAATTAGCTTATCATGGTATCCTATAGAATTCCATTAGATCTTAGTTTAGCCAGAAGGATATGTTTTAGTCATGGGTTATTCAGCGAAAGAAGTTACTGTAATCAATATAGAAGACGAGTTAAAGCAATCTTATCTTGATTATGCGATGAGTGTAATCGTTGGTCGAGCATTGCCTGATGTGCGAGATGGTTTAAAGCCAGTACATAGGCGAGTATTATATGCCATGAATGAATTAGGCAATGATTGGAATAAGCCTTATAAAAAATCAGCTAGGGTCGTTGGTGACGTAATCGGTAAATATCATCCACATGGTGATACGGCTGTTTATGATACGATTGTACGAATGGCGCAAGATTTTTCTATGCGTTATATGTTGGTGGATGGTCAAGGTAACTTTGGTTCGGTAGATGGTGATTCGCCAGCTGCTATGCGTTATACCGAAATTAGAATGTCAAAGCTCGCGCATACTTTGCTGGCAGATTTGGAAAAAGAAACAGTAGATTTTATGCCTAACTATGATGGGACAGAATTTGCTCCTGCTGTATTACCCGCCAAAATTCCTAACTTATTGATAAATGGCTCATCTGGTATTGCTGTTGGGATGGCAACTAATATACCACCACATAATTTAACAGAAGTACTTAATGCTTGTTTGGTAGTTGCTAATCAGCCAGATGTTACTATTGAAGAGCTAATGCAAATTATTCCAGGCCCAGATTTCCCAACTGCTGGTATTATTAATGGTCGTGCTGGAATTGTTGAAGCTTACAAGACTGGTCGCGGTAAACTTTCGATTAGAGCAAGAACAGATATTGAAACAGATGCCAACAGCGGTAGACAAGCGATAATAATTAATGAATTGCCTTATCAAGTTAATAAAGCACGTTTAATTGAGAAAATAGCAGAGCTCGTTCGCGATAAAAAAATAGAGGGTATATCTGGCTTGCGAGATGAGTCTGATAGACAAGGAATGAGGGTTGTTATTGAGTTAAAACGCGGTGAAGTTGCTGAAGTTGTATTAAATAATTTATACGCACATACTCAAATGCAAAATTCTTTTGGTATTAATATGGTAGCGTTGGTTGATGGTCAACCTAAAACTTTAAACTTAAAGCAAATTATAGATAGTTTCTTAAAGCACCGACGTGAAGTAGTAACAAGACGCTGTATTTTTGATTTGAAAAAGGCCAGAATTAGGGCTCACATATTAGAAGGCTTAGGGGTTGCACTTGCTAATATTGATGAAATGATAGCTTTAATTAAAAAATCTTCGACTCCTCAAGATGCTAAAGAAGAACTATTATCCAAATATTGGCAGCCAGGCTTGGTAAAAAATATGTTAGATAAATCTGGAACAGACGCATGTCGTCCTGATGATTTGGGTATCGAGTTTGGTTTATTCGATGAAGGATATAGGTTATCTCCAGAACAAGCGCAGGCAATACTTGAGTTACGTTTACATAGACTTACTGCACTTGAGCAAGATAAAATTATTAGTGAGTTTGAGTCATTATTACAAGTTATCCGTGAATTATTAGATATTTTGTCATCCAGTGAGCTTTTAATGGAAGTAATTTGTGATGAAATTAAAGAAATTAAAGAGCAATTTGCAGATAATAGGCGCTCTGAAATACGAGCATCACAAGAAGATTTAACTATAGCCGATTTAATTACCGAAGAAGACGTTGTTGTAACATTATCAAATCAAGGGTATGTAAAATATCAACCTTTATCAGCTTATCAAGCGCAGCGACGTGGGGGTAAAGGTAAGTCAGCAACAAATGTTAAAGATGAAGATTTTATTGAGCGTTTAGTGATAGCAAGCACTCACGATACTTTGTTGTGTTTTTCTAATCATGGTAAGTTGTATTGGCTAAAAGCTTATGATTTGCCGTTAGCTAGCCGCGCATCACGTGGTAAACCAATTGTTAATGTATTGCCACTTGCCGAAGATGAGTTAATTAATGCGATGTTACCTGTGCGTGAATACTTAGATGATAATTTTGTCTTTATGGCAACTAAGTTTGGTACGGTTAAAAAAGTGGCATTAACAGCATTTAGTAGACCGCGTAGTTCAGGTATTATTGCCGTAGCTTTAGATGATGGAGATTCTTTAGTTGGAGTAGCTATAACCGATGGAAACAAAGATATTATGTTGTTCTCCGATGCTGGTAAAGTGATTCGTTTCCCTGAAGAACAAGTCCGTCCAATTGGTAGAACAGCGCGTGGGGTTAGAGGGATAAGGTTACAAGAAGGTCAGATTGTTATTTCTTTGGTGGTCGTTAAGTCTTCTGGAACCATTTTAACTGCAACAGAGTTTGGTTATGGTAAGCGTACAGATGTTGAAGAGTATAGAATTACTGGTCGTGGTGGCCAAGGAGTAATTTCTATTCAGGTTAATGAAAGAAATGGGAAAGTAGTTAATGCTGTGCAAGTAGATGCAAATGACGAAGCGATGCTGATAACAGATCAAGGAACTTTAGTGCGTTTCCGAGTAAATGAGTTATCCATAATTGGTCGAAATACTCAAGGGGTGCGCTTAATAAACGTTTCATCTGGCGAGAAAGTTGTGGCTATGCAACGTATTGAAGAAATCATTGAAGATGAAGACTCAATCGAAGGTATCGAAGATGAAAACGAGGGGTTATAATTTCGGAGCTGGTCCAGCAACTTTACCCGAGCAAATTCTTTTAGAAGCTCAAGAAGAGTTGCTTAATTGGCATGAAAAAGGAATGTCAATTGTTGAAATTGGCCATCGCACTCCAGATTTTGTTGAATTATTAGACGAAACACAAGTTCTTCTGCGGGAAATTTTACACATTCCTAAAAACTATCATGTATTATTTTTAGGCGGCGCCGCACGTGCACAATTTGCAATGTTGCCCATAAATTTGTTAGCTCATAATCAACAGGCAGGATATTTAGTTTCTGGTATATGGTCGGCACTTGCATTGGACGAATGTAAGAAAATTAGACGTGCATATTGTGTGGCAAGTAGCGAGATTAATGAATTTATCGACGTACCTACTCCATTAGAATGGAAGATAGCAGAAAATACTCGTTATATATACTATACAACGAATGAGACTATCAATGGGGTGCGCTTCGCTAAAGTACCAAATTTTGGCAATATACCATTAGTTGCTGATATGACCTCTAGTATCTTAAGTGAACCATTTGATATTAATGATTTTGGTATAATCTTTGCTGGCTCACAAAAAAACATTGCACCAGCTGGGTTAACGGTAGTAATTATCCGAGAAGATTTATTAGAAGGTGATGTTGGTCACACTATTCCAACTATGTTTGATTATAAAACACATATTAAACATGACTCTCTCTATGCAACGCCACCAACGTTTAATTGTTATATGGCAAATAAAATGTTTAAGTGGATAAAGGCGCAAGGAGGAGTAGATGCATTGTATGAGGTTAATCTCGCAAAGGCTAACAAACTATACAATTTTATTGATAACAGTGATTTTTATTATTGTAAAGTCGTAAAATCAGCGCGCTCATTAATGAACGTTTGCTTTAACATAGAACGTGATGCCCTTGCGCAAGATTTTTTAACTCAAGCTGCAAATAATGGATTGCTGGCTTTAAAAGGTCATCGCGCAGTAGGTGGTCTTCGAGCTAGTTTGTATAATGCTATGCCGGTTTCTGGTGTAGATGCGTTGATTGATTTTATGCAAGATTTCGCAAACTCTAACCAATTATGAAAAATACTAAAATTTTAAGCAGTTTTTCAGCCCCTTTACGTGGTGAAATAACTATTCCTGGTGATAAGTCTATTTCCCATAGAGCTTTACTATTAGGAGCTATCGCTAAAGGTACAACTAAAATATCAGGTTTTTTAAAAGCCTCTGATTGTATGGCTACCATGCACGCGTTGCAAGGTATGGGAGTTAAGATAGAAGTAGAAGGCGATAGCGTAGTTGTGCATGGAGTTGGCAAATATGGTTTGCAAGCACCAAAAACTCATATAAATTGTGAAAATTCAGGAACTACAATGCGCTTGCTTTCTGGAATTTTGGTTGGTCAGAGTTTTCCTTGTGTTTTAACCGGGGATAGTAGTTTACAAAATAGGCCGATGGATAGAATAGTTAGGCCCCTTAAGCAAATGGGGGGTGATATTATTGCAACGGATGATCATGCGCCACTGCATATTAATGGGGTAAATTCTTTGATAGGCATAAATTATGAAATGCCCTTAGCAAGCGCCCAAGTTAAATCATGTTTAATGTTTGCGGCAATGTATGCGAATAGTGATACAATAATCCATGATACTGGTCATTCTCGTGATCATACTGAAAGAATGTTAACCGCATTTTCCTATCCAATTTTAAAGTCTGAAAGCGAAATAATTATAAAATCGAAAGGCGAATGTTTGGCTTGTGATTTAAAAGTGCCAGGTGATATTTCATCAGCTGCATTTTTTATTGTTGCGGCAACTATAATTGAAGGTTCATCGCTATTAATTAGAGATGTTGGTATAAATCCAGGTAGAATTGGGATTATTAAAATTTTACAATTAATGGGTGCGTCAATAGAGATATTAAATAAGCGCCTATATGGTGAAGAACCAGTTGCAGATTTGTTTATAAGATCTGCAAAGCTTGAGGGAATAGATATACCTATTTCTATGGTGCCTCAATCTTTGGATGAGTTTCCAATAATATTTATTGCGGCAGCATATGCAAAAGGCCAGACTTTACTACATGGAGCTAAAGAGCTGCGCTATAAAGAAAGTGACCGAATTATGGCTATGATTAGCGGTTTGCAAAACTTAGGGATCGATGCTCAGGAGTTGGAAGATGGAGTTTACATCCGCGGAGGCAAATTTAGAGGCAAAGAAGTGGAAAGTTTTGATGATCATAGAGTGGCAATGTCTTTTGCAATAGCCGGTTTGGTTGCTGATGAGCCGATTACTATTAATAATAGTGGGGTATATGTTAACTCATTTCCTAATTTTGTCGAGATTGCTGAAAAATTAAGATTAAATATAACGGTTAGTTGAATTATGATTGCTGATAATATACCTATTATAACTTTAGATGGTCCAAGTGGTACTGGGAAGGGGACCTTATGTCATATGGTTGCTAAGCATTTAGGTTGGCATTTTTTGGATAGTGGCGCATTATATCGTGTTTTAGCCTTAGCTGCTGTTAAACGACAAGTTAGTTTAGATGATTTAGATAAACTTGTAGCAATAGCTAGTTCATTAAATTTAAATTTTATTACTAATGATTCTTTAGAAGTAAGTATCTTATTGGACGAAGAAGATGTAAGCAAAGAGTTACGTTCTGAAGAAATTGGCCAAAGTGCTTCAAAGGTTGCAGCATTACCTCTGGTACGCTCAGCTTTATTAGATAGACAAAGAGCGTTTGCTAAATTACCTGGGTTGGTGACTGATGGTAGAGATATGGGAACAGTAGTATTCCCTAATGCTTTTTTGAAAATATATTTATATGCATCCGCAGCTGAAAGAGCGCAGCGGAGATATTTACAGTTGCAAGGCAAAGGAATTAATGTTAGCCTCGAGCAGGTTACAGAAGAGCTGGCACAGCGTGACGCCAGAGATATGGATCGTAAGTCTTCTCCTCTGAAGCCAGCAAAAGATGCTATATTGATCGATACAACAGGGTTAAGTATTGCACAAGTGTTTGCAAATATATTACAATTGATTCACGAAAAGTTGTAGATATATATTTATTTGATTTTTATGTATGTATTTATCGCGTTTCGCTAGTTATATGTGCACTTAGTTTGATTTTGCAGTCGTTTTGTCATTTGGCTAGTGCGTATTTTAAATTGGGGGGAGTAATTTAGTTACTCCTATGTTTTTTTTTAATTGAGTTTAAATTGACATGTCTGAGAGTTTTAAAGAATTATTTGAGAAGAGTATTGCTGGTGCACAATTTCATCCTGGTGCGATTATTTCTGCAAAGGTTATCGATATAGATAATGATTTTGTAACCTTAAATGCGGGGTTAAAGTCTGAAGGTATAGTTGCTAAAGAAGAATTTTGCGATAAAAACGGTGATTTAGAAGTAAGTGTAGGTGATACTGTAGAAGTTGCTTTAGACTCTGTAGAAGATGGTCATGGCGAAACTTTACTATCCAGAGAGAAGGCAAAACGTCAAGAATCTTGGCGTAAACTAGCTAAGTCTCATGAAAATAATGAAACAGTAGTTGGTTTGATTTCAGGAAAAGTAAAGGGTGGTTTTACTGTAGAAATTGGTACGATTCGTGCTTTTCTCCCAGGTTCTTTAGTAGATGTTAGACCCGTTCGAGATCCATCTTACTTAGAGGGGAAAGAGCTAGAATTTAAAGTGATAAAAATGGACGTAAAACGCAATAATATTGTTGTTTCACGTCGTGCTGTTGTAGAAGAAGAAAGTAGTGCTGATAGACAAGCATTATTAGACTCTTTACATGAAGGTCAGATGTTAAATGGTGTTGTGAAAAATCTTACCGATTATGGTGCATTTATTGACCTAGGTGGAATTGATGGCTTGTTGCATATTACTGATATTTCTTGGAAGAGAGTTAAGCATCCTAGTGAATTATTAACAGTAGGTATGGATGTTAAAGTTAAAGTCCTAAGCTTTGATAGTGAGCGTAACCGAGTTTCTCTTGGTATGAAGCAATTAGGTAATGATCCTTGGGTTGATTTAGTTGAGCGTTATCCTCTTGGTAAGCGCATTGAAGGAAAAGTTACTAATATTACTGATTATGGTTGCTTTGTTGAAATCGAAGAAGGTGTTGAAGGTTTAGTGCACATGTCAGAGATGGATTGGACTAATAAAAACGTTCATCCTAGCAAAGTTGTGTCTTTAGGTGATGTTGTTCCAGTTATAGTTCTTGAAGTTGATGCAGATCGTCGACGTATATCACTTGGCATGAAGCAATGTGTGGGTAATCCATGGCAGAGTTTCGCACAAAAGCACAATAAAGGTGAAAAAGTTAGTGGTAAAATTAGATCTATTACCGATTTTGGTATATTCATTGGTTTAGATGGTGATATTGATGGTTTAGTACACTTATCTGATATATCTTGGTCTGAGGCTGGTGAAGAGGCTGTTAAGAATTACAAGAAAGGACAAGATGTTGAAGCAGTCATTTTGGCAATTGATGCTGAGCGTGAACGTATTTCTTTAGGTATTAAGCAATTAGAAGGAGATAATTTCTCTGCTTATATCGAAGAGTTTCCTAAGGGTTCTGTTGTTAAAGGTAAGGTTATTGCTGTTGAAGCAAAAGCAGTAACAGTTGAACTAGCTGAAGAAGTAATAGGAATAATTCGTGCTAATGACTTGTCTGAAGAAAAAGTTACAGATGCGACTAGCGTAGTTTCTGAAGGCGATGAAGTTGAGGCTAAAATTGTTAATGTTGATAAAAAGAATCGTACGGTTTCTTTATCTATTAAAGCAAAAGATGCTGATGAGCAAGCTGATGCGATTAAAAAATACTCCAAGACTTCAGAGGTTTCCGCGACTCTTGGTGATTTGTTAAAAGAAAAAATGGGCAATAATAATAAGGATAGCGAGTAATCATTCGCCCATAGAAAATATCGTGGCTGTTTTTTACTAGCCACGATATTTTCTAGTTATTGTCCTGTGTAATTAAAAGGACATTTTATGCGGGTTATTGTAATATTTTTTTATTTGTTGCTCATATTTTTGGGCGTAAGTTTTGCCGCTTTGAATGCAACTAAAGTTGCAGTTAATTTTTATTTCACAACTTTAAACCTTCCAATTTCTGTTTTTGCAATTATGATGCTTGGAATAGGCATTATAATTGGGCTTGTCTTATCTATATTTAAATATTGGCGCCTTAAGATAGTTAACTCTAAAATAAAAAAGCAATTAAAGTTAACGGAGCGCGAAATTAAAAATTTAAGAACTATACCAATACGTAACCAAGATAGTGCTTTTTAGGGGATAGTGAAATCAATGATTAATTTATGGCCTCTTTTACTCCCAGCAGCTGCTTGGTCAGGTTGGTTTATAGCAAGACGTAATAGTGACGACAAGGAGCAGCAAGAAAGTAATCACCTTTCGCGTGAATATGTGGTTGGTTTGAATTACCTTTTAAATGAGCAACCTGATAAGGCGGTTGATTTATTTATAAAATTATTAGAGGTTGATAGTGATACTGTTGAAACTCACTTAGCGTTAGGTAGTTTGTTTAGACGGCGTGGGGAAGTTGATAGAGCAATACGAATACATCAAAATTTAATTGCAAGGCCACAGCTTAGTCTTTTTCAACGTAAAGAATCATTAATGGCTCTTGGCCAAGATTACATGAGCGCAGGAGTTTTTGATCGTGCCGAGCGTATATTTTTAGAAGTTGTTGACCTGGTTGGTGAGCATGAAGTAAGTAGTTTACGAGGTCTTTTAGCTATTTATCAGCAAGAAAAAGCTTGGGAAAAAGCGTTAGATATAATTAAAAAATTTGAGTCATCTACTTCTGTTGATATGAGTGTTCAGGCCGCCCATTATCATTGTGAAATTGCTAGTATATCATTAAAAGAAAATATGCCAGATAAGGCTTTGCAATCAATAAAGCAAGCTTTGGCTATTGACAAAAAATCGGTGCGTGCGAGTTTAATGTTAGCAGAAATAGAAATGAAAAAAGGCAGGTTTAAACAAGCAATAAAGGCATTGATGAGGGTTCCTGAGCAAGATCCTGAGTTTTTTAATGAAATTATTGAGCCATTGGTTCATTGTTATAGAGAACTAGACTCTATGGATGAATGTATAGATTATTTAGAACAAAAATTGCCGGAGCATCCTAGGGCTTCATTAATTTTTGTAATTGGTGATTATCTAAGCCGTGAGAAAGGCGTCGACTTTGCTATAGATTTTGTATCTAGTCATTTAGGGCGGCATCCAACTATTCGTGGGTTAAATAGATTAATTTATTGGCATTTAGATTCTGCGCATGGTAAGGTGCGAGATAAATTGCAAATGTTGCATGCTATTACTAGTAAATTTTTAGAAAATAAACCAATTTATCGCTGTGGTCAATGTGGATTTGGCGGCCATTTATTGCATTGGCATTGTCCCAGTTGTAAATCATGGGGTAGAACTAAACCAATTCATGGTTTAGAAGGTGATTAAGTTGAGTCTATTTTTTAGTTAGAATTTTATTTAAAGAATTATGAAGTATAAATTAATTGTTGCGTTAGATTTTAATGTCGAAGAAGAGGCATTAAACCTAGTAAACTCTTTAGATCCAAATTTATGTGCGCTCAAAGTTGGTAGTGAGATGTATACTTTGTTTGGTCCAAATTTTGTTGAAAAATTAGTTACAAAGGGTTATAAAGTTTTTTTAGATTTGAAATTTCATGATATACCTACAACTGTAGCTAAAGCGTGTAAAGCAGCTGCTGAATTAGGCGTTTGGATGATAAATGTGCATGCATCGGGAGGTAGTGAGATGCTTGTGGCGGCAAGAGAAGCTATCAATAGCTTTAAGCCAAATGCACGCCCTTTATTGATTGCTGTGACAGTTTTAACTAGTGCGCAAGATCTTGATTTACAAGAGGTAGGGATAGAAGTGCCGCTCACAGAACAGGTTTTAAAGCTTGCAGGTCTTGCTAAAAATGCTAGTTTAGATGGCGTGGTTGCTTCTGCTTTTGAAGTGCCAGAAATTAAGAAATTATGTGGTTTAGAATTTATTACCGTTACCCCAGGGATTAGATTGAATACTAGTAATTTTGATCAAAAAAGAGTTTTAACCCCGCAGCAGGCTTATGATTTAGGTAGTGATTATTTAGTTGTTGGGCGACCAATAACCCAAGCTAAAGATCCATTGTTAGCAATAGAAGAGTTGTTTAATTATGGATGATCTATCACCCTTAATTGCTGCTAGTGTTAATAAAAATATTTATTACTTACAACAAATGGGTATTAATATTTGGCAGATGCGAGATATTAAGCCTAAGCGTAGAATATTGATTTTAGTTTCTAGTAATTATAAGCAACAAAAAATTTCTAAGTCTGCTAAAAATCTATTAGAAAATATGTTGGCTAGTACCGCGATTAACCGCGCTGATTTTGAAGTGGTTTTTGTCGATTCAGCTACAGATATAGAAAATATTGGCTTTCAAAAGTATACAGTGGTTATGCTTATGGGAGAAGATTTGTTTATTGACAAGCGTCTGGAAAAACAAATACATAAAAGTAAATTACCATTAGTTACTGTTTTACATCCTAGTCATTTGTTGGCAAACCCTATAGATAAGAAAAAAGCATATTTAGCTTTATGTAAATTGGATTTCAGTTATGTTTAATAATGATTCATCGCAGCGCTTTATTTTTGACAATGAAAATGTACGCGGCGAAATTATTCACCTTGATAGTACGTATAAAACAATTATTGAGCAGAGAGAATATCCACCAGCTGTTCGAAGATTACTTGGCGAAGCATTGCTTGCATGTGTATTAATTACTGGTAGTTTAAAATTTAAAGGTGAAGTTGGTTTACAGTTTCATGGTGATGAGAGATTACCGTTACTTATAGTGCAGTGTGATGATGATTTGCAGGTTCGAGCTGTTGCCAAATTCAAAGAGCCAATTGATAAAGATGACAACATAGATTATCTACAGGCTTTTACGACTGGTAAGCTTGTATTAAATGTGAATCAATATAAAAGTACTAAAACTTATCAGAGTATCGTCCCCATTAACTCCGACTCTCTTGCGAATAACATCATGCATTATTTTGCACAATCAGAGCAGATTTCCACGCAAATTTATTTGGCTGTGGATGATGAGCATGCTGCTGGAATGTTATTGCAGTTAATGCCAGGTAAAAGCAGCAAAGATCGAGAGAACTTTTGGGAGTATGCAGTTAAGATTGCTGAAACAATTACCGATAAGGAATTATTTACATTAGATAACCAAGAAGTCTTATATAGGTTATATCATGAAGCAAATGTACGTTTATTTGATCCTCGTCAAGTCATGTTTCATTGCAAATGTGATATAAATAAAATGCGCCAAGCATTGGCTATGTTCGGTGAGAAAGAGGCACGTCAAATATTGGCTGAAGAAGGGTTAATAATAGTAAACTGTGATTTTTGTAATCGCGCATATACATTTGACGAAATTGACGTGACGATGTTATTTAGAAAAAATTAAAAAGTTTTTATAAATATTAGAAAAGGAGTTAATTTTAGCAAAAAGGCGCTTGATAGCGCCTTATAGTTCTCCATTTTTCGTGCAAATTAAGTAAAGCTCATCATGCTAGCATTAGACTGCGCGCATGAAAATATCATGGTGTCAGTCGTAGATAAAATAGTAATATTTCTCATAAGCCATCCTTGTTTAATAAATATCAGAGATTGTGACTTGATTTATGATTTGTTCTAAATCATCTTTAGATAACCAGTAGTTACACAAAGTTTGCATGCCTACAAGAGCAGATTTTTTGAGTAAACTTGTATTTATGTCGCTAACTGTATAACCAATAATTGGTATACCTAGAGTGATTTGACGAATTTGTTTGCTCGCCCAAAAACCATCATTATATGGCAAATCTATATTCATCAAAATTAAATTAAAACTTCTGATTTTACATAAATAAACCGCGCTTTCAGCAGTGAAAACGTGGATTAATTCGTAATTTAAGTTTTTAATAAAATGCCCTAACAAAAGCGCACTAGTAATATCATCTTCAACTAATAATATTAATTTTATTTCCTTGTCCATGGCTGGTTGTCCTTACTCTTGCAGTTAAAAATAAATAAGAGTAAGCATGCCAACAGCACCGGCAATGGGCGTTGGATATGGAAAACACGCGACAACAAATGCTCTGTCGGTTTTTAAACCAACAGCTCATTGCCTCGCATATTTTGAGGCATTCTTTAAAACCACTTGTATTGTGGCCGTAGAAATGTGATAAAATATACTTAGCCATTATTGTAGGTCCTTACGCTACGATGATGGTTAGTGCTGCTATCGATGTTTTCGGCATCGATGCGGCACGCTTACACTGCTAAGTTTAGAATTGTTTTAAACCGAATGTCAACTAATATCAATAAATGTAGGATATTTAAACTTTAGCTACTTTCTTAGAGGCGGTTCTAGTCCATTTATGTCTGCCTTTAGTTGTTCTTTTATAAACGAAGAAACTTGTTGATTAAATTTTGATGCGACAACCGTGATATATGGATTAATTACGCTTGAAATTTATTTTATAACTACCTATGATAATATACGTTTTATTATCTAGCATAATCAATTAATGCTTTAAACGAGTAGAACATTGGCTCTGATTGGTAAAGACAAATACATCTTTCTCAACATGCTAGCAACATATATATTATAGGAGCAATATGTGCAGTTTGACCATGTTTTGAAGTCACTAAACGAAACCCCTAAAAGATGGTTGATTACAGGGGTATCTGGATTTATTGGATCTAACTTATTAGAGTTTCTCTTAAAAAATAATCAATATGTGGTTGGGCTAGATAATTTTGCGACTGGTTATTTGCGTAATCTAGAAGAAGTAAAAAATATAGTTGGGCAGCAAAAGTGGAATAACTTTTTTTTTATGGAAGGAGATATTCGAAACTTAGAGACCTGTGTTTTTGCTTGCGAAGGCGTTGATTATGTATTACATCAAGCTGCATTAGGCTCCATTCCTCGCTCTCTTAAAGATCCAATTGCAACAAACTCTGTTAATGTTGATGGTTTTTTGAATATGCTAATAGCAGCACGTGACATGAAAGTAACTAGCTTTACTTACGCTGGCTCTAGCTCTACTTATGGCGATAATGAAGAATTACCTAAAGTTGAGACAAGTATAGGTAATCCTTTATCACCTTATGCTATTACAAAATATGTAAATGAATTATATGCCAATATATTTGCCAGCTCTTATGGGTTTAAAACAATAGGGTTGCGCTATTTTAATGTATTTGGCCAACGTCAAAATCGTCATGGTAGTTATGCTGCAGTAATTCCTAAGTGGATTACAGCAATGTTATTAAATGAAGATATTTATATTAATGGTGATGGCAAAACAAGTCGAGATTTTTGTTTTATCGAAAATGTTATTCAGGCTAATATACTTGCTGCAACAGCTGAGGAATCAGCCAAAAATCAAGTTTATAACGTTGCACTTAATGATCAAACCAATCTTAATCAATTGTTTATTTATTTAAAAGAAGCTTGTGCAATGCACGGGATTCTATATGAAAAAACACCCATTTATCAGGATTTTCGTTTAGGTGACATGAGGCATTCACAAGCAGCAATTGATAAGGCGAAACAATATTTAGGTTATGAACCTCAATTTAAAATTCGTTCCGGTATAGAAAAGTCTATATTGTGGTATATTGATAACATAAAATAAAAAATCGTAATTATATAACAAGGGTTTTAAATTAAGCTTGGATGTAAGCTAGCCAGTTACTTAATAAAATATTAAAAAATGTAACCTATGTATGGAAACCATATGGGAATAGCAAGGATGTTATTATGAGCAAAAAATTATTATTCATTTTAAATGAGCCAACCTACTTCATATCGCATCGATTACCCATAGCTATTGCAGCCCAAAAAGAGGGGTATGTAATACATGTTGCAACTGGTCAGCGTAATGCATTGCAAAAAATTTTAGATGAAGGATTTACTTATCATGCAATTCCGTTATCAAGAAGTGGTAGAAATATATTTTCTGAGATTAAAAGCTTAATTAGCATATATCTTTTGATGAAGCGTATAAAACCCGATATTGTACACTTAGTGACTATTAAACCAGTTATTTATGGGGCTCTGGCTGCGAGGCTAGCACGTGTTCCTGCTGTAGTTGCGGCAGTCTCAGGGCTTGGTTATGCTTTTATCGATCAATATTTAGAGGCAAGATTTTTACGTAAAATAATTAGCCATCTTTATCGACATTCTTTTAAACACGAAAATTTAAAAGTAATTTTTCAAAATACCGATGATCGTGATACGTTGATTAAAATAGGAGCGGTTAAAGAAGAGCAATCTGTTTTAATTCGTGGCTCAGGAGTAGATCTAAATTATTATAAAGTTAGTAATGAACCTAGTTCTCCACCATTTATTGTCGTTATGGCATCAAGATTATTACGAGACAAAGGGGTTTTTGAATACGTTGAGGCAGCTAAATTGCTACGTGAAAAAGGGGTAAATGCTCGTTTTTGGTTAGCTGGACAAATTGATGCTGGTAATCCTTCTTCTGTAAATAAAAAGCAATTAAAAAAATGGACTAAAGAGCAGCATGTTGAATATATAGGATATCAAGATACACGTAGTTTATTTACTAAAGTACATTTAGTTGTATTACCATCTTATAGAGAAGGTTTGCCTCGTGTTTTGGCTGAAGCGGCTGCATCTGGACGAGCGGTAGTTACAACTGATGTTCCAGGATGTAGAGCAGCAATTATTCCTAGTAAAACAGGTCTACTTGTTAATGCCCGTGACTCTTTCTCACTTGCGGAAGCTATATGTGCATTACTTACTAATCATTCATTAAGATATGAGATGGGTAAAAACGCACGTTTACTTGCTGAAAGTGAATTTAATATTATAAATATTGTGAGTGAGCATTTGCAAATTTATAATTCTTTTCTACATCGTATCTAACGTTATAAAGGTATATTATGCGAAGAGCATTGATAATTGGAGTTGATTCAACAATAGGTAATGCATTAAAAGATGAATTATCTATGAATGGATGGCTTGTTTATGGGACTTCTAGAAAAAAAACAAATCAAGAAAATGTTTTTTATTTGGATTTAACCATGGCTTCAGATTTTGTGTTTGAAAGTCCGATTGATGTTGTGTATTTATGCGCTGGAATTACGAGCATTTCTGCTTGTGAGAAAGATGTTGAATATTCTAAGATTGTTAATATAGATGCACAAATTATATTAGCCTCATATTTTATAAAGCGAAATGTACACGTAATTTATTTATCTTCTAATGCGGTTTTTGATGGTTTAAGGTCAAAGTATAAAACTACAGATGATGCATGCCCTAATACTGTGTATGGTAGACATAAAGCATCTGTTGAAAATTACTTGTCAACCTTGTCTAATAGTATATCTATTGTTAGACTGACTAAAGTATTAACAAAAGAATATCCACTTATTTTGCAATGGATAATGAAGTTGGGTAATAATGAGCAAATTTCTGCTTATCAAAATTTATATTTAAGTCCAGTTTCTGTAAATCTAGTTGTAAGTTTTTTAAAAAAAATAGCTGAAAAAAAATACTCTGGCATTATTCATTTATCTGGTATAGATGATGTTTCTTATTTTAATTTAGCGCAATATATAGCTAGGTCAATGAGAGTAAAAAGTTCTTTAGTACAAGCAGATTTTTTGTTAGACGTAACTGGCAATGCGAGAAAATTTCCTATTTACGCCAGTCTAGATATTGGTGAAGCTAAAAAAATATATGGCGTTGAAGATATTTCATATAAAGAGGTAATAAACGATTTATATGGAGCTAGAATAAAAGATTTAATACCATGTTAAGGCAAAAATATTTGTTAATTAAAGTAAATTACTCTCTAATTCATTGGTAAAATCACGGTTTCCGCATCAAAATTTGCTCAACAAGACGTAGGCTGGGCCTTGGCCCAACACAGTCAAATTTCATTTCTTATTTTTCTTTGCCAAATAATGGGTTAAATTACAGAAACGGGGCAAATGCGACCAACCCCCTTGTTTATGAAAAAAAATTTAACCATTTCAACTTAAATTGACCATCTTTGACTTTGACAATATAATTAACGACTGTGCATTGCAATCTAAAAATATGCACTATGTTTTATAATGGGCTCTATTTTACATTATTGCTTCATTTTTTGCCATTCTCCTGTAAACTGAAATGCTCCTCTCTTTTTAATGGGCCTTAACCACAAGCAATTTAACTAATCGTAGAATAATCATTATGTGATTAGATTATCATGAACTCATCGCATAGCCAGAATTTTAATGGTATATTATCTGATAAAAATCTAATCGCATAATTATTTATGGCTAAAAACTCTTATATTGAGAATTACATCGTCTACCCAAAAGCCACTGATAAATCCCTTATGACATTGGCAAATTATCGTAGGGATTTAATTCAGTTTGCTATTTGGTTTGAAGAAATCAATAAAGAGGAAATGCGTTTGATCAATATTATGCTAACGGATGCGCGCCAGTACAAACAACATTTAATTGACTCCGGTTTACGAGCCCCGACCATTTGGATACAACCAAATTATATTGCCAACCCTCATTTGCTGATTTAAGTGAGGTAGTAGAACGAATTGGAGAAAATGAATAATGCGTTTCATTGAGGTGTTGCAAGATCAGTTCAAATGATCCAGATTATACCTTGGATGAGATGATAAATTTTAAAGCGGCTTAAGATGAAGATATTTTAGGATAGAAAATATGCCCACTGTATTAATTATAAAAGGTTATCGCTTTTTCTTCTTTAGTATGGAAGGAAGTGAGCCACCCCATATTCATATTGAACATGGAGATAAAGTTGGTAAATTTTGGCTAATTCCCGTCAGTTTAGCAAGTTCATACGGTTTTAGAAGTCATGAATTAGGCAAACTTAGGATGTTGGTCATTGAACATAAAGAATTATTTTTGGAGAAATGGCATGAGTACTTTAGCAATTAAATTTGATGATCATGCAGTAGATGTTGGCTTCACTAAAACATCAGTGCATTTTGTATTAGCAGATGGTCGAGAAATTTCAGCGCCGCTAGAGTGGTTTCCACGACTACGCGATGCGACAGATGACGAACGACAAGATTGGCGTTTTATTGGAAATGGGATTGGAGTGCATTGGTCAAAGGTTGATGAGGATATTTCAGTGAAAGCACTGATGCGTGGGACTGATTAATAATCAAGCGCAAGTGTGAATGGCTGCATCTGAAGCCATTCACAACTAATTATACGATTGGTTTTTTTCAGCTCTAACCCATTGTTTTCATGGGTATTTATTGGTTTTTACCTGGTTATTTTTATTTAGTAAAATTTATGGCTGATTGAGGGATAGGTGGTTAATTCAACGAAACAACAGATCTCGGTTCGCATTTGCCCCGTTTCTGTAATTTAACCCAATAATGAAAAATGAATATCGAAACCATTTTGTTCTAAATTTTGCATCTCTCACCTCACAAAAAATCATATATATGACTACATTGTTTACTATTAGTCAATTTTGATGTTATTTTGTTGGGCCAAGGCCCAACCTACGCCTTGTTGATCAAATTTTGGTGCGCAACCGTATTGGTAAAATCTCCTTTTCTTTTATAACTCTATGTGATATAAAATAATGGCATATGGATTTATAAAAAAGCATTAATTCAAACTATATAAATTAAGGATGTTTATAATGGATCATGTACTTATCACCGGAGGCGCTGGTTATGTCGGTAGCCTATTAACCCCTCAATTACTTGCTTTAGGATATAAAGTAACCGTTTATGATACTTTATTCTTCGGAGATCACTTTTTACCAAAAGATAATCCACGTTTAACTATTATTCAGGGTGATATTCGTGATACTGCCCATTTAAGTAATGCATTTAAAGGCATTGATACGGTGATTAGTTTGGCTTGTATCTCCAATGATGCAAGTTTTGTCTTAGACGAAGAGTTAAGTACTTCTATTAACTTAAATGCATTTGAACCTATGGTTATTGCCGCAAAAAAAGCTGGGGTAAAGCGTTTTATTTACGCGTCATCGAGTTCTGTATATGGTGTTTCAGATAAGCCCAATGTAACAGAAGAGCATCCTTTAGTACCTTTAACTTTATATAACAAGTATAAAGGTATGTGCGAGCCATTGTTATTTAAACATATGGATGAAAATTTTACTTGTGTTACCATTAGACCTGCAACAATTTGTGGTTATGCTCCTCGTCTTCGTTTAGATTTAAGTGTTAACATCTTAACTAATCATGCTATTAGTAATAATAAAATTACTGTATTTGGTGGTGATCAATTGCGTCCTAATTTGCATGTGCAAGATATGTGTGATCTTTATACTTTGTTGTTAACTATCCCCAAAGAAAAAATTGCTGGGCAAACGTTTAACGCTGGGTATGAAAACATGTCAATACGCGATATTGCAAATGTTGTGAAACGAGTAGTTGAACAAGAATTCCCTGAAAAAGCACCTCTGGCTTTGGAAGTAACTAAATCTGACGATAATCGTTCTTATCACATTAATTCAGACAAAATTAAACGTTGCATCGGGTTTGAACCAAAGTATAGTGTTGAAGACGCGGTACGCAATTTATGTAATGCTTTTCGTGAAGGAAAAGTTAAAAATAGTATGTCTGATGATTGGTATTACAATGTTAAACGTATTCATTCATTGGAAGTTGTATAAATGAATAAGAAAATTGCTGTTGTAACCGGGGGGGCTGGATTTATAGGCAGCCATATGGTTGATTTACTCTTGGAACAAGATTACCAAGTTCGGGTAATTGATAATTTAATAGGTGGGCATGCTAAAAATATTGCCCATCATAAAAATAATCCAAATTTTGTATTTGAACAAATGGATATCATGGATATTAAACCGGACTCGCTTTTGTTTAAAGATGCAACCTACGTTTTTCATTTTGCAGGGGTTGGAGATATCGTTCCATCAATAGAAGAGCCTGTACGTTATATGGAAAATAATGTTATGGGTACTATACACGTTTTACAAGCTGCGCGTGCTGCACAGGTTAAAAAGGTTGTATATGCTGCGTCTTCTTCTTGTTACGGATTAGCTGCAACACCTACAAATGAACAACATCCAATTAATCCGCAGTATCCATATGCTTTGTCCAAGTATCAAGGTGAGTGTGCAGCTTTTCATTGGCAGCAAGTTTATAAGCTGCCAGTTAATTCCGTGCGTATTTTTAATGCATATGGTACTCGAGTACGTACCACAGGTGCTTATGGTGCGGTTTTTGGAGTATTTTTTAAGCAAAAGTTACTCGGGAAGCCATATACTATAGTCGGCGATGGCACACAAACAAGAGATTTTCTTTATGTGACAGACGTTGTAAAAGCATTTTTAGCTGCAGCAGAAACAACGTTGTCAGGAGAAATTTGGAATATCGGTGCCGGTAAACCTCAATCTATTAATTATTTAGTTGAATTATTAGGTGGAGGAGAAGTAGACTATTTACCTAAGCGACCAGGAGAACCTGATTGCACATGGGCTGACATTAGTAAAATCACAACAGAGCTAGGATGGCAGCCACAAGTATCATTCCCTGATGGTGTAGAGATGATGTTGGCCGAGATTGAGCATTGGAAAGATGCTCCTTTATGGGATAGAAATTCTATCGCCATGGCAACTAGCACTTGGTTTGAATATTTAAGTTAGGATTTATTACTTATCCTAAAATAGCTAAGTCATTTATTCTTTAAAGATGGATTTTTAAAATAAAATGGAGTTTTAAATATGTTTTTAAGCAGGTATCAGCACAAACTAAAAACCGTTGAAGAATTACTTGAAATAATAGGAACATTTCCTAGACAAAAAAAAGTCGTTATGTGTCATGGTGTGTTTGATGTGGTGCACCCAGGCCACATGCGACACCTGATGTATGCAAAAGGGAAAGCAGATATTCTTATAGCCAGCTTGACAGCAGACCATCATATTAATAAAGGGCATTATAGGCCGCATATACCCCAACATATTCGCGCAGCAAACTTATCTGCCTTTGAGATGGTTGACTATGTTATTATTGATAAAAATGAAACTCCTTTACAAAATATTGAAATATTAAAACCTGATTTTTTTGCAAAAGGTTATGAGTATTCAGCTCAAAATAAACCTAAAAAAACTCAAGAAGAAGAAAGCTTATTAGCTAGTTATGGCGCAGAAATGCTATTTACTCCTGGAGATGTTGTTTATTCATCTTCCAAATTTATTAAACTTGAAGAACCAATGCTGCGTCTTGAAAAATTAGCTGCAGTAATGGAAAAAGAATCTATTGCCATTGATGATTTGATTGACAGTTTAAGCTTTAAAGAGCCAATAACTATTCATGTGATTGGTGATACTATTGTAGATGGAATTACTTATACCAATGTTATTGGTGGTCAGATAAAAACTCCAACTTTGAGTGTTAGATTAGAATCACAAAATAATTTTGTGGGCGGCGCTGGTATTGTAGCAAAACATTTAAAAGCGGCTGGAGCACGTGTTATTTTTACAACAGTATTAGGAGAAGATCCTTTAGCTGAATTTGTGTTAAAGGATTTGCAAGATGCTGGTGTTGAAGTACAGTTAGTAGTTGATAAAAACCGCCCGACTACCTATAAAAATGCTATTGTTGCTAACAATTATCGTTTAGTTAAAATAGATACTCTAGATAACTCTTCTATTTCTGATTCTATCGTTGAGCAACTTATCGAAAAAATAAAGAAAACGGCAGCTGATACTGTGATTTTTAGTGATTTTAGACACGGTATTTTTAATAAACGTACTATTGATGAATTAGTTGCCGCCATTCCAGAAGGTTGTTTTAAGGTAGCTGATAGTCAAGTAGCTAGTCGTTGGGGGAATATTACAGAGTTTCAAGGATTTGATTTAATTACACCTAATGAACGCGAAGCTCGTTTTGCCTTAGGAGATCAAGATTCAGGAATACGCCCTTTAGCGGCCAGTTTGTATGATGCAGCTAAGTGTAAAACGCTAATCTTGAAATTAGGTGAAAGGGGTTCTTTAACTTGCTGTAATAATGATCATGAGTCTTTGAGTTCATATGTTTTTGTTGACAGTTTTGTTGATCACTTAATTGACGCGGTTGGTTCGGGAGATGCTCTATTAGCTTATGCTACTATGGCTCTTAGTAAAGGATACTCTCCAGCTGTTGCTAGTATAGTAGGCTCTATGGCTGCTGCTTGCGAGTGCGAAATAGATGGAAATATTCCAATTGCTAAGGATGATGTTATTAAAAAAATTAGAAGTGTTGTTGCTCAATCGCAATATGAATTTAATTCACCAGCTTCTTTTAAAAATGAAGAGCAGGTTGTTGCACCATGTTATGTTGAGAGCGCGGTAGAAGTATGAAGGTAATTGTTGTTGGATTAGGTGTACAAGGGAAAAAGCGTCAATTTCATGCTGGGGATGATTTTGTTTGTAGTGTGGATCCGGTGAATTTGGCAGCGGATTATAAATATGTACAAGATGTACCTTTGGATAAATATGATGCGGCTTTAGTTTGTTTACCAGACGAACCTAAATATCAAGTACTAAAATATTTACTAGAACGTGGTAAGCACGTTTTAGTAGAAAAGCCCTTATGGACCGAATCGGATGAGCAGATTCTTGAGTTACAAGATATTGCTCACAATAACAATTTAGTCTGCTATACCGCTTATAATCATAGATTTGAGCCGCATTTTATTCGCATGAAAACACTTCTTGATTCAAAAGCATTAGGGGAAATTCGCTATTGCCGCATGTTTTATGGAAATGGTACGGCTAGATTAGTACGTAATTCAGCCTGGCGTGATAAAGGTGCTGGTGTTTTACCTGATTTAGGCTCGCATTTGTTAGATACTATTCAATTTTGGTTTGGTAAGCAACCTAAACAATTTGAAATTATTGCTATGAATAATTTTGAAAATCTAGCACCAGATCATGCGATTATTATGAATAAACATTCTACGCCGCAGCTGACCTTTGAAATGAGTTTATTATCTTGGCGTAATCATTTTGTATGTGAAATGGTTGGAGAAAAAGGCTCCGCATTTATCGAATCTTTATGTAAATGGGGCCCAAGTCGTTTTACCTATCAGAAACGAGTTTTGCCAAGTGGAAGACCTCCGGAGGAAAGTGTTACTTTGGTACAGGATGATCCGACTTGGGCTTTAGAGTACGCACATTTCAAAAATTTGGTGCTAAGTCATGCACAAACAAATCTATCTACAGATTTTTGGATTCAACAAGAATTGAATCAACTAACACAACATTATTTTACTTCAATTGAGACAACAGTATGAAGAAAACGGAACACAAAACTATTAACTCTGCTAATTTAGCAAATAAAAAAATTGGCTGCGTTGGCATGACGCATCTAGGTTTAATTCATGCAGTGGCTTTTGCTGATAAAGGTTTTAGCATGGTTTGTTATGATGAACAATCAGACTTGATAAGCAAGCTACAGGCGCATCAAATGCCAGTAAATGAACCAGAGTTAGATGCTTTAGTCGCAAAAAACTCATCTAAATTGACATTTACCGCTGATATTCAGCAATTAAATGAATGTGATGTTGTATTTATCGCATATGACGTACCTACTGACGATGAGGGTAATAGTCAACTTGATGTTATTCAGAAATTATTAGAACAAGTAAAACCAGTTCTTGCTGATTCAGCTTGTTTAGTTTTATTATCACAAGTTCCTCCTGGTTTTACTAGACAAATTAATTTCCCTAAAGAACGTTTATTTTACCAAGTTGAAACATTGATTTTTGGTCGTGCGATGGAGCGGGCTTTATATCCAGAACGTTATATAGTTGGTGCATATGAGCCAGATACTAATTTACCAGAAACTTATGCTGCGTTGCTAGACACTTTTAATTGCCCTATTTTAAAAATGCGTTATGAAAGTGCTGAGCTTGCTAAGATTTCAATTAATATGTTTTTAGTAGCTTCTGTTACAACAACCAATACCTTAGCAGAAATTTGTGAACAAATTGGTGCCGACTGGGAAGATATTGCCCCTACATTAAGGTTAGATAAGAGAATAGGCAAATATGCTTATTTAACGCCAGGTTTAGGTATTGCTGGAGGAAATTTAGAGAGGGATTTAAACACAATTATTAAGCTAGGGAAAAAACATTCAACTGATACAGATACAGTTAGTGCTTGGCTTAAAAACTCTAAATATAGACGAGATTGGGTATTGCGTTGTTTGCAAGAAAATATTTTGACTACAGAATTTAAGCCAATTATCTGCGTACTTGGCCTTGCTTATAAACCAAACACCCACAGCGTTAAAAATTCACCTTCTATTGCATTGATTCATAGCTTACGCGATTATCAAATAAACGCTCATGATCCAATCGCAAAAGTTAATCATCAAACTCATGCAGTACGCAAAGATGAAATTTTAGAGGCTGTTAAAGGCGCTGATGTTGTGATTATTATGACACCTTGTGATGAATATAAGGATTTATCTATTGAGTCATTATTAAAATATATGAAAGGTAATACGGTGATTGATCCACATCGTGTGTTAAGCGTCGACTCAGATACATCATATAACCTGAACTATTATAGTTTAGGCCAAGGTTTTATTAAGATAGAGAAAAAGGAATTAGATTATGCTTAATCATATTAATAAAAGCCCCACACCACCTAAAAGAGTTGTTATCTTAGGGGCTCGAGGCTTTGTCGGAGCTGCTACGGTAAAAAAATTAACTGCTGAAAATATTCCTTATGTTGCTTTAGGTCGTCAAGATATTGATTTAACAAGCGCATCAGCAGCAGATAAAATAGCTGATTATTTAGAAGCAGATGATGCCTTAGTTGTTGTTGCGGCAAAAGCGCCTTGTAAAAACTACAACATGTTATTAGAAAATATCCAAATGATGAAGTCAGTATGTGACGCACTAGTTAAACAACCGGTAAAACAGGTTATTTATATTAGTTCAGACGCTGTTTATGCTGATTCAATGGATAAGTTAAGTGAGAGCTCTCCTACAGCACCTACATCTTTGCATGGTGTTATGCATTTGGCTCGAGAACAGATGTTGCAATCAGTTGTTCAGAAAGAGGCGCTTGTTATTTTAAGACCAAGCTTACTTTATGGTCCAAATGACCCACATAATGGTTATGGCCCAAATAGTTTTTATCGATTAGCAACAGCAGGGAAACCAATTGAGTTATTTGGTTATGGAGAAGAACAACGCGATCACGTTTATATAGACGATGTTGCTGAAATAATTTACTTATGTTTAGCATATAAAAGTTATGGTGTTCTCAACATTACGACAGGAGAGGTAACTTCTTTTTCTGAAATAGTTGATTTATTAAACAGCTCTTTAAATAAGGATATTGAAGTTAAGTCTCGTGAACGACAAGGCGCAATGCCACATAATGGTTATCGAGCTTTTGATAATACAACTGTGCAAAAAGCATTTGATTCATTTAAGTATACTTCTTTAGTTGATGGATTGAAGAAGATGCATCGCGTGAATAATTATTAAGGATTAGGACATTATGCAGGAAATTAATTTATTGAGATCATTGCCTCGCTCTAAACGAAACGTGCAAGCAAGACAAGAAGCTAAAGATCCAGAGGTTATTAGAGTTTCCAAAGAATATGGCGAAATGTATTTTGATGGGCCAAGAGCTTACGGATATGGCGGTTATCGTTACGATGGGCGTTGGTTGTCTGTTGCTAAAGATATGGTTGAGCACTTTAATCTAAAAGCAGGTGATCGTGTTCTTGATGTGGGTTGTGCGAAAGGTTTTCTTGTTAAAGACTTAATGATCGCTTGTCCTGGTTTAGAAGTTTTTGGTGTAGATATTTCAGATTATGCCTTAAAGCATTGCGAACCAGAAGTTGTTGGGCGTTTGCATAAGGGTAGTGCTGATAATCTTATATTTCCTGATCGTAGCTTTGATGCAGTTATTTCGTTAAATACATTACATAATTTTAATAAAGAAGGCGTAGTAGTTGCCATGCGGGAAATACAACGTGTGTCAAAAGGTAAGTCATTCGTACAAGTTGACAGCTATTATACTCCAGAACAAAAATCGCTATTTGAAGATTGGGTGTTGACCGCAGAATATCATGATTACCCTGAAAAATGGATAGAGCTTTTTATTGAGGCCGGATACACGGGAGATTATTTTTGGACGGTTTTGGAGTGATATTTCATCTATGATGTTGATAGGAAAGTTACGCCGAAATGGATTTAAATGGACTGCTCGTCGAGTAGTACGTGAGTTCATTAAGCCTACAACCAAGGTGGGACAATGTTTCAAACCTATATCACCTTTTTTATATTATGTAGTTAGTAAGCCTCTTAACTATATTTTGTCGAAAAATAAAAATGTTTCGAGTGATACATTATATTTTTTTTATGACTTAGAGGTTGAACCAATTACTTATGATTTTGTTTGGGCTTTATGCGTTGCTAACGCAAAAAGGAAGGAGTTGGGGTTAAAAGTATTGCACGTAGTTTTAGTTCCTGGAGAACTTGATGGACTTAGAAGAGAAGCTCCAGAATATGATATGGTAATAGATCAAGATTCTCGCCGTTGGAGAGTTAATGCTATTTTACTGTCTAGTATTAGGTTAATTTCTTGTCAATATGGCATCACTTTTTGTGCTTCTCGGAAGGATGCGGAATTTATTAGAACAAAACAAGCCTGCTTTATCTATCCTTCGAAATATAATGTTACTTTCCCTGTGCCATATGAACCTGAATTGGCGGTTGTATATGGCCAATCATGTATGGCACTTAGTGCAGATAGCCAATCAAAAAAATATGTTTCTTCATGGTTGAAGGATAAATCTAATAATAGGAAAGTTATAGTAATTACTTTGCGCCAATATGCCTATACACCTGAGCGTAATAGTAATATTGATGCATGGGCTAGATTCGCGAAAGAGCTCGATAAAGATATTTTTTTCGTTGTCTTTATTTCAGACTTAGAATTATCTTTGCAAGATATTCCTACACAATTAAAAGATTTTGCTTTTTTTAATCAAGCATGTTGGAATCTTAACCTTCGAGCGGCTTTATATGAATTAGCTTACATTAATTTAGGTGTTAATACTGGCCCAATGGTTTTATGTTGGTTTAACGCAGCATGTCGTTATATTACTTTTAAGACTGCTGTTAAAAATGTGCCTGAAGTACCATTAAATATGCTAACTGACAAGGGATTTGTACCTGGATTAAATCCTGCTTTTACAAATCAATTTCAGAAGTGGGTTTGGAAAGATGATAGTTTTAATACTATTAAGGAAGAATTCAAACTATTATGTGATATTATTGGTTAACTTTATTTATATTAAACAATATTAACATTAAATAAAGTTACTGTAATTACTCTAGGTTAAGGAGGAAATAGTGGATGAAATATTAGATAATAAGGAGGTAATAGAACAATGTTCTATATCACCTATAGATAAAAAACAGTCAAGTTTTTTTTCTGGTTTTGATATTTATTTTAAAGGATTTTTATTCTGGCGTATTTGGCTATTTATGGCTGTTATGGATCTCAAACGTCGTTATCGTCGTACTATAATTGGACCTTTTTGGGTTACATTGAGCATGTCTATTTTTATTGCAAGTATAGGCATAATATTTCCAGTTTTGTGGCAGACAGATGTTAAAACTTATTTACCTTTTTTTTCTTCTGGTTACATTGTATGGACTTTTATTTCTACACTTACTACAGAGGCTTGTAATACTTTTGTAGATGCAGCTGGATTAATTAAACAGACAGCTTTACCTTATTCTGTTTATGCAAATAATACCGTTACTAGAAATATAATTGTTTTATTACATCATCTTAGCGTTTACGTATTGATCACATTTATTTTTTCTGTACCCATTAATTTTAATACCTTGCTTTTTATTCCTGGTATGTTTCTTTTATGCATAACTGGTAGTTGGCTTTGTATTCTATTAGGTTTCATTTCATGTCGTTATAGAGATATGAGGCAAATCATATCTAGTCTTTTACAAGTAGCTATGTTTGTTACACCAATTTTTTGGTCAGCCCCGCAACTTGGTGATAGTAAAAAGGCCAGATTTTTTATAGAGGCTAATCCCTTATATCATTTTATACAAGTTATTAGGGCTCCATTATTAGGTCAGAAGCCATCAATAATTGATTGGTTAGTAGTTATTATAATATGTGCTTTAGGTTGGAGCATAACGGTTAGAATGCTTGGCAAGTATAAAAAACACTTGGTATTCTGGTTATAGGAATTTCAAAATGACAAATAAATACATTGATGTAAGGAATGTAACTATTGATATCCCGATTTTTGATACAAATCGCAGCTTACGTAAATCATTATTTAACCGATGCACAGGTAAATTAGGCGGTCAAATACAATTGTCTTCACGTAACCATGCTTATGTACGTGCTTTGCATGATGTTAGTTTTAGATTGAATGAAGGTGATCGTTTAGGCTTGATTGGTCATAATGGATCTGGTAAAACAACTTTATTAAATACATTAGCTGGAATTTATTTACCACATCAAGGTACCATTTATACTAAAGGTAAGATTACACAATTGTTCAATCCTAGCTTAGGATTGGATATTGAAGATACAGGTTATGAAAATATTTATGCCATGGGTCTTTTTTTGGGGTTATCTAGGATTGCTATTGACAAGAAAATAGATGAAATAATAGAGTTTAGTGAGTTAGGTGATTTCATACATTCTCCAGTTAGAACATATTCTGCTGGTATGCAGCTACGCCTAAGCTTTGCTATTATTACGACATTAGAACCTGAGATTTTATTGCTAGATGAAGGAATTGGTGCTGGTGACGCGGGATTTGCAAATAAAGCTGCAGCACGAATGGAATCTTTTTATGAAAGAGTGAGCATACTTGTCATCGCATCACATTCAGATGCTTTGATTAAACAATTGTGTAATAAAGCCATGCTTTTAGAGCATGGCAAGATATTAAAGTTTGGCGCAATTGATGAAGTTTTAGATTTTTATCAAGAGCGCGTTAGCAGTAGTGTGGTGTAAACCATTTATCATTTAGGAGCATCATTTCTTAAGGGAGTAAATAGTATAGTGACTGATATATTACAAAAAAAGATATATAAAGACATTCTTTATAAAATATTGCGGATAAGGATGATCGAAGAGGAAATAGCTAAGAAGTATCCGGAAGGAAAAATGCGATGTCCTACGCACCTTTCTATTGGGCAAGAAGCTGTTGCCGTTATGGTTTGCGAGCAATTTAATAAAAAAGATTTGATGGTTAGTACACATCGCGGGCATGCTCATTACCTTGCAAAAGGTGGTGATCTAAATCGATTAATCGCCGAATTATATGGACGAGTAACTGGCGCTACTTGTGGTCGTGGTGGTTCGATGAATCTTAGTGATTTATCCGCAGGTTTTGTAGCAAGTACGGCTATTGTCGGTAATACGGTTCCAATTGGCGTTGGTCTAGCATTTGCGCAAAAGCTTAAAAAAGAAAACTCAGTATCTGTTGTTATGTTAGGCGATGCAGCTGTTGAAGAGGGCGTGGTTTATGAGTCGCTCAATTTTGCGGTATTAAAAAAATTACCAGTTATTTTTATTTGCGAAAATAATTTATATTCGGTTAATACGCCAATCCACTTAAGGCAGCCGGAGCATCGCTCAATTTATGAAATGGCTAGAGGTATTGGGGCTAAGTCTAAAAAATTAGATGGTAACGATGTTGTTTCTACATTAAACGAAGTGCAAGATGTTATCCATGATTTACGTCAAAATGGTGGTGTGTGGTTCTTAGAATTTGAAACTTATCGTTACAAAGTTCATTGTGGGCCTGAGGATGATATGGGAACAGATAGGCCTGTAGAGGAGTTTGATTATTGGTTTGCGCGTGACCCTATGGTTTTATTGCAAAATTATTTGTTAGAAACCAAAGTAATTTCTGAATCAGAGATTACTAACTGGCGCGATACAATAGCAAATGAAATAAATATAGCTTTTGATTTTGCTGAACAGTCTCCATTTCCTCTTGCTGAAGATCGTTTTTTACACAAATATGCGGAAGGACGCGAAAAATGGCTTGAAGCTATTTTAAATAATCAGAAAAAGGAGGCCCTAGTTGACTAAGAAATTTATGCATTTAGTGAATGCAGCTTTAGATAAAGCGATGGAAATTGATGAATCTGTATTGTGTTATGGGCTTGGGATGAATGACAGCATCCGTATATTTGGCACTACAACAGGCCTTGTTGAAAAGTACGGCGAAGACAGAGTATTTGATATGCCAACAGCTGAAAATGGTATGACAGGAGTCGGTATTGGCTTAGCTATTAACGGGTTTCGTCCCATTCTTTCACATTGTCGCTTGGACTTCATGTTGCTCGCGATGGATCAGATTATTAATGGTGCTGCAAAATGGAATAGTTTATTTGCTGGTACGATGCCTGTTCCTGCAACATTCAGAGCCATTATTGGTAGAGGGTGGGGGCAAGGTCCAACGCATTGTCAAAGCTTGCAATCTTGTTTTGCTCAAATACCTGGATTAAAGGTGGTTATGCCGTCCCTTGCTGAAGATGTGTATGGCTTGTTATTATCAAGTATCTTTGATGAGAACCCAGTTATCTTTATTGAGCATCGTTGGTTACATAATATTAGCGTAAATACAATGGACAATCCTTATAAATATGTTCCTTTAGGTAAAGCTAAGCTAGTTACTAAAGGTTCTGATATAACTATTGTTTCTATGTCATATATGACGGTTGAAGCTTTGCATGCGGTTAAGTACTTGCAAGCGGAAGGTATTAATTGCGATTTAATTGATTTGCGTACAGTTAAGCCTATTGATTGGGATGCTATTTATACGTCTGTGCAAAAAACAGGGCGGCTATTGGTTCTTGACACAGGATTTGAGTTTTGTTCTATTGCTAGTGAAATTATAGCAAAGGTAACAATGGATTGTTTTAAATACTTAAAGGCGCCTCCACAACGTTTAACCATGCCTGACTATCCTGCCTTAACTTCAGCAACTTTATCGGTACCTACTTATACTTACAGTGATGATATAGCAGAGACGGTTTGTAATATGCTTGGATCTAAGGTTAGTATCGAACCGTTGCGTCAAGATAGAGATAAATTTCCAAGAGATATCGCTGGTAACTGGTTTGGAGGACCTTTCTAATGCAAATATCATTTTCGGCTCTTGATAAACAACATGAAGCTTTATTGCCAGAGTTGATGATGGCTGCAGAGCGAGTGTTGCGTAGTGGCTCCTTCGTTTTGGGTAAGGATGTTGCTGAGTTTGAACAACGTTTTGCAGATTATCATAAACGCAAATATGCTTTGGTCGTTCAGTCTGGAACAGATGCTTGAATTATACCTATAAGAGCAATGGGAATAGGTCAAGGCGATGAAGTAATCACGACAGCAAATACATTTATTACTACAGTTAGTAGTATTGCACTAACTGGAGCAAAGCCTGTACTTGTTGATGTTGGTGATGACGATAATATCGACGTATCTAAAATTGAAAAAAATATTACCGAAAAAACTAAAGCGATTTTACCTGTGCACTGGACAGGTCGTCCTTGTAATATGGATAAAATTAAAGAGCTTGCTATGCGTTACAATCTAAAAATTATTGAAGATTGTGCTCAAGCAATTTCCGCACGATATAAGAATCAATTAGTTGGCACATTTGGTAATGTTGGTAGTTTTAGCCTGCATCCATTCAAAACTTTGAATGCATGTGGAGACGCGGGTATTATTTTAACAGATGATGAAAACTTGATGGAAACAATGACTGCTTTACGCCAAAATGGATTATCAAAGACAGGAGCTTGTTATCATTGGAGTAATAATTCTCGGTTAGATACAATACAAGCAGCAATGTTGAATGTAAAATTGGATTATTTTGAAGATTGGACAAAAAGACGTGTGCAGATAGCTGAAACTTACGATGAATGTTTAAATATGATTAAGGATCTTAAGCTTCCTAAATTAGGGGATAAAGATACAGAATCCGTTTTTCATACTTATATTATTCATGCGCAGAGACGGGATGAGTTGCAACGGTTTTTGAGTGACAAAGGTATTGAAACTAGAATTCACTATCAAGTTCCTATTCATAAGCAACCAATAGCTGTAGAGACACTTGGCTATGATGAGAATTCTTTTCCTCAGATGGAATATATTGCAAAACATGCTTTGTCATTGCCTATATATCCTGAGTTGCAAGATAACGAAATTGACTATATTGTGCAAACAATAAAATCATTTTATTTAAATTAAAAACTAAATTACTTGTCTTCTCACGATGTTCCTGGGAATTGTCCTAAGTAGCCGAGAAACTTGCAAATTATGCGAGATATTTTGGGCATCGTGTTTAGTATGAGTAGCAAAATTAAGGGAGTAATTATTATGCGTGTTCCATATTCTTATTTAGAGAGACAATTTGCTAATGTAGATCTATACTTAGATGATTTGCGTGAATTTGTAAAAACAGCGGATTTTACGTTAGGGGCAGAATTAGAAAAATTTGAGAAGCAATTTGCTAAGCTTCATAAAGCTCCGCATGCCATCGGTGTTGGAACCGGAACTGATGCTTTAGCCATGTCACTTAAAATGTTGAATATTGGTGAAGGAGATGAGGTTATTACCTGCGCTAATACATTTATTGCGACAGTTGGTTCCATTGTACAAGTTGGAGCAACTCCAGTTTTTGTCGATAGTGAAAATGGATATGTTATTGATCCAGATAAAATTGAGGCGGCAATCACAAGTAAGACTAAAGCAATAATGCCAGTTCATTATACTGGGAACGTTGCAGATATGCCTAAGATTGCGGCGATAGCAAAAAAACATAATTTATATATTGTTGAAGATGCATGTCAAACTATTCTTGGTGCTATTGGCGACAAGCCGGTCGGTAGTTGGGGTGAATTCGCAGCATTTAGTTTACATCCATTAAAGAATTTAAATGTGTGGTCTGATGCTGGTGTGATTATTACTCATTCTGATGAGCATGCTGAAAAACTCCGACAATATCGTAACCATGGTATGATTAACCGTGATGTTTGCGTTGAGTTTGGCATTAATTGTCGAATGGATACGCTACAGGCAGTTATAGCTAACCGTTTAATTAAACAATTAGAGCAAATTACAACGAAACGAATTGGCATCGCACACCATTATGATGCAGCTTTTGCTGATTTAAAAGATTTTATTGATGTTCCAGTTCGTAGAAAAGATGTTAATCATGTGTTTCATATTTATGTTTTAAGAGTTAAGCATCGAGATGAACTTCATAAATTCTTGTCGCAAGCAGGTATTGAAGTAAAAATCCATTATCCAATACCTATGCATTTACAGCCAGCTGCAAAGTATTTGGGATATAAAAAAGGTGATTTTCCAGTAGCTGAGGCACATGGTCCGCAGGTTATTACGTTACCAGCACATCCTTATTTAACTGAGGAGGAAATTTCTTATACGATTTCTAAGGTTAGAGAGTTTTATGAGGAAGGGCATTGTAATAAAATTGCCAAAAGTGAATGTTCTTTGTCAGCATGAAAAATGTGTAAACAATAGTAATGTTAAATTTAAGATTATTTTTAATTAAAGAGGTAGTATTTAGATACTACCTCTTTTTTATCGCTATTGAAGATTTTAATTTACAACGAATTATAAAAGTTTTAGCTAGTTTTTCTTATACTAAGATAAAAAATATTGATTATTGAGTTTAATTTTATTTAACGAGTATAAAAAATTTTTGATAAGTTCAGGTGTTTTGTTGGAATAACTTGGGTGTGAGAGGGAATTTTATACTTGATGCTAGCTTAGATATAAGAGATTCCAAATTATTATATGCCCTAGTTCTAAGGAAAAGGTACTTAGTTTAATATTACAATTTTGATTTGTAAAAATTATAAATTTATCATATATGTTTTTGGCAGATAATATGAAAAGAAATTATGAAATTAAATTGGATATGATTAATAGTCTGCGAGGATTGGCAATTATAGCCGTTTTTGCAACACACACCATAGCTTATCAATATAAAATTGGCTCATCTTTTATAGGTGATTTATCAAGGGTTGGCTGGTTTGGTGTAGAAATTTTTTTTATGCTTTCAGGATTTGTATTGTATTTGCCATTTGCTAATGGTGAAATTTTTAATACAAAGGATTTTTATATTAGAAGATTAAGGCGACTTTATCCATTGTTTCTTTTGTGTAGCAGCGTTTGCATGATCTTTTATTCGAATTTGTCTCCGTGTTCATATGAATTTTGGAAGCAAATAGCAAGAAATATTAGTTTTACTTACTATTTCACTAATATCCACCGGGTAATGATCCTTTATGGAGTTTAGCAGTAGAAGTATATCTATCTTTGTGCTTCCCATTAATCATATTTTTTATTAATAAGTTTAAGACGCTTCCTACGGTAATTGTGATATTTTTAATATTGTCTTTATTTAGAATTGGATGTAGTTTTGCTGAAACTTATACCAATATCCATATTCTGCAGCCTATGCAGGCACTGAATGAGTTTGTTTTAGGTATTTTATTGGCGGAGCGGTGGTCGCAAAAAAAAACAGCTAAATTTTGTTGTTATCCATCCCTAATTTTTCTCCTTTCTGGTCTCATTCTTTTTCTGTTATTGAGAGAAGTAGATGAGTTTCGCGATCAATATTTACGATTTGGGTTTATAGTGCTATTTTGGCCTCTCGCAGATATTTTTCTTTATTTATTTATAGATAGTGCATTAAGTTTGCCAAAAGGGATAATCAGAGCAATTTTAACAAACTGGCCTTTGCAGCTTATTGGTATGATGTGTTTTTCAATTTATGTATGGCATATGCCATTAATGGGGCAGCTGGGTAAATTTGCTCAGTCAAGCAATAAAAAAGACTTGGCAGAATTTTTTCTTGTATCTTTTGTTGTTATTGTGTTATTTTCCGCAATATCATATAAGTATATTGAATTTCCACAAAAAAGTTGGAAAAAATTATTTTTGCCTATAGATACAGATAATAATTTTTTATTAAAAAGTGTGGGAATGTATAAAAAATTAATATCCGTACTAATATATCTAAGTTTTAATATTTATAATTATATACGTAATAGTAGTATTAAAAGTAAGGCTTAAATTAAATAATTTTTGGCATTATTTATATGGATTAAGGGGTTAATTACATTTTAATTATTTATAATAAATTTAGTTATTATTGTATTAATTTATCTTTTTTATAGTTCATATAAGCATTAATAAATTGTCTGAATTAATGCCAACCATTATTCAGACAATTTTTTCTAAATTCAACTTGTTGAAGCTAGATTTTTATGCTGAATTATGGGGGCGTTATTATTCTTTGAATATATGTCAATAAACTCTATAAATCTTGGAGTTTGAGTGGTTATTGCTCCTTTTTGTTGTTGCTCTTTATAGTCTTTA
>JAUIBC010000092.1 GCA_030427555.1 Gammaproteobacteria bacterium
TTCTTTTTTAAAATGGCCAATCACAAAAAAATTAAAGCCGCTATTGCAGTAATCTATGACTTAGATAATAAGATATTAATTACTCAACGCGGCTATGATAGCAGCCATCCAAACAAATGGGAATTGCCAGGTGGTAAAATATATGACCATGAAACAGCAAAAGAAGCATTATACCGTGAAGTCAAAGAAGAAGTTGGCCTAATAGTTCTTAGTTGTAAGCTATTTACCCATTTACAATACTCTTATCCCAATAAAGACGTAGAATTAATAGTTTACGAAATTAATGAATATAATGGCATAGCACAATGCCTTGAGAAACAGTTAGCATTAAAATGGGTATATCCAGAAGATTTGAGTAAGTATGACTTTCTAGAAGCTAATTACCAGATCATTGATTTAATTCAGCAACAGTTAATAGATAACTAATCTATTAACTATCGACATCATCCCAATCAAAGTCACTATCTAATTCGCCTTCATAATCTTCAAGCTCGGCTTTGAGACGCTTACGTTCTAACTTTGCTTCAAGACGTCGGCGAACATCTTTTCTATGTTCAGATTCCTCAACGTCATTTTCACTATTATCAAAATTATAATCAACATTTTGACTTGAATAATCATAGTCTGTATTAGAAGACATCTTACCCTCCACGGCAAAATATATTTAAAATATACTCAAAGTCTCATAGATTAATTATAGCCACCTTATCAACATTTTGTAAACAAATCTTACTAATGTGATCGCTTTCTATAATAAACTTAAAAGACAGATTCTAAAATTATTTTAATCACCCCACGCGCTTGTTATTTATACAATATAATAACAAGCATATCTGCCAAGGCTTTGACCATTTATAAAAACGGCATAAACATACCGTCTTTGCGAACGAAGTGAAGCAATCCAGTTCATAATTTCAATTGCACTCTCATCTGGATTGCTTCGCCAATGCTCGCAAAGACAAATCATCAATTAATTTTATAAAAATGACTAAAATACACATCTGCGATGATTTCAGATTAATTAAAAAACGGAATATATACAAAAAATAAATATATAACAATATATTCGATAAAATTTTACTTTTCCATGCCCCAGTAATCTATATTTGTAAAATTAGTTAAATACTTGTACTTTTACAATTCGTAGATTAGAATTTTATTTATGCTAATATAAAATTAGCATTATGCTCTTACTAACTTAAAAAGGAAATTTATTATGTATAAAAAAATCGCATACTTATGTGCTTTAACAATATCTTTTTTTCTTTTCTTATCTCCTGCAGCAATGGCTGGCCATTGTGGATGCTCAGAAAATAGAGATAAGATTTATCATGAAATTCAGAAATTAGATCTAACTCCTGAACAAAAAGAGAAAATTGAAAATATTAAAACAAAATCACATGAAGCTTTAAAAGCAAAACGTGAAGAAATGAATGCTTCAATTATATCAATTAATAATGCTTATAAAGATGGTAGTATGACTGAACCAAAAATTGACGAATACTCACATAAAAACATGCAAATTTTTGGTGCAATAATTAAAATTGACATGATGGAACGCTTTGAAGTTTCTAAAGTGTTAACAGACAAACAAAAAGAAAAACTAGATATGATATTAGATAAATTGATGAATGAGCACATGAAAGCACACTCAGGAAAATGTGACAAAATGCATCATTAATTTTATATTTTTTCATATTTAAGCCCATGATATCATGGGCTTTTTAATTTGTCTTTACCCTACACAAAACTCTACATTTCCCCCAATTTATATGCTAATTTATTGCATGTGATTATATGACAGGAAAGTCGCTTTATGCTTAATAATACAAAACCATCTAAGAATACAGCTGAAGAAACTATAACTTATTGGGAAAACCAAGCACTCTATCATATAGATTGGTTTAAAAAATGGAGCGATACGTTACAAGGTGATTTTACCAATTTAGATATTAACTGGTTTGTAGGCGGAGAATTAAATGTTTGTTATAACTGTGTTGACCGTCACCTTAAAAATAATAAGGATAAAATTGCCTTAATATGGGAAGGCAATGAAATTGGAAATTCAAGAAAAATAACCTATTCTGAATTACATATCGAAATATGTAAGTTTGCAAATGTTTTAAAAAGAAATAACATAAAAAAAGGTGATAAAATTTGCATTTACATGCCAATGATTCCAGAAGCAGTAATTGCAATGTTAGCCTGCGCAAGAATTGGTGCTATTCATTCTGTAGTATTTGCGGGATTCTCCGCTGATGCCCTTAAAGATAGAATTTTAGATGCCAACTGCAATTTATTAATAACAGCAGATGGCGCAATACGTGGTACCAAAAAAATCTCACTTAAAGATAATGTAGATCTAGCCGTTAAAGATTGCCCTAATATCAAGCATGTAATAGTTGTAAAGCATATAGGTGAACATATAAAATGGGATTCTAAACGTGATATAGATTACCATTTTGCAATAGCTAATGAGAATACAGACTGTCCAGCTGTACCAATGCAAGCAACAGACCCTTTATTTATTTTATATACATCTGGCTCAACAGGAAAACCCAAAGGAGTATTACATAACTGTGGTGGTTATATTGTTTATGTTGCTACAACCTTTAAACAAGTATTTGCATATAATAAAGAAGACATCTACTGGTGCACAGCTGATATTGGATGGATTACTGGTCATTCGTACTCAGTATATGGACCTTTAGCAAATGCTGCTACCAACCTTATATATGAAGGTATTCCTAGTTATCCAAATCATTCTAGATTTTGGGAAATTATTGATAAATATAAAGTAAATCAATTTTATACATCACCCACTGCTCTTCGTGCTTTGCGTAAAGAAGGTGACAAGTTTCTTAAAGATACTAGTCGCACAAGCTTGCGTATTTTAGGTGTCGTTGGTGAACCATTAAATCCAGATGTTTGGGAGTGGTTTTATAATGAAATTGGAAAAAAAAATTGCCCAATAGTCAATACCTGGTGGCAAACAGAAACCGGCGGTATTATGCTTTCACCAAAACCTATAAACGAAACTAAAGCACCAGGCTCTGTAGGAAAACCTCTTATGGGATTAGATATTGATATAGTCAATGATAATGGCTTATCTTTGAAAAATAGCAAACAAATCGGCAAACTTGTAATAAAATCCCCATGGCCAGGCTTAATGCATACAGTTTTTGGCAACCATAAGCGCTTTATTGATACATATTTTTCAGAAGTACCTGGATGTTATTATTCTGGTGATGGGGCATACTGCGATCAAGATGGTAACTTTTGGATTACTGGGCGTAATGACGATGTCATGAATGTCTCGGGACATAGAATTGGCACAGAGGAAATTGAAAGCGCTTTTTTATCTAATCCGTCGGTTGCAGAAGCCGCGGTTGTTGGAGTTTCTCATCCAATAAAAGGCGAAGCAATTTATGCATTTATAACCTTACGCACAGATATTCCCCCTTCTGAGTCGCTAAAACATGAACTAATTCAACATATTCGAAATAAAGTTGGTGCATTTGCTGCTCCAGAAACAATTCAGTGGGCTACTAGTTTGCCAAAAACAAGATCTGGAAAAATAATGCGAAGAATTTTACGTAAAATTGCCAATAATGACTATGAAAATCTAGGAGAAATATCTACTCTTGCTAATCCAGAAGTTGTCAAAAGCATTATTGAGGACAAGATATGAATGATAAAGTATTTGTAAATCGCACTCTCAATTTAAAAAAAATCAAATATTTAGGGTTTGATATGGATCATACCCTAGTTCGATATAACTCAAAGAAATTTGAATCAATAGTTTATAAATTTGTAATAGAATTTTTAATCAAGCATAAACATTACCCTAAAGAAATTCAACAATTAAAATTTAATTTCTTAAATGCTATCCGCGGATCGATTGTCGACACAGAAAATGGTAATATACTAAAATTGAGCAGGTATGGGTCTATTCGTCAAAGTTATCATGGAATTTGGCCAATAAGTTTTATTGATCAAAATCAAATCTATAAAAGTACATATGTAGATTTAAATGAACCCAAATATATCGCTATTGATACATCTTTTTCAATAGCTTTTTGTGTTTTATACGCACAACTAGTTAGCTTCAAAGATAAATACCCAACCCTACTCCCAAATTATGAAGTAATTGCTTTTGATATATTATATTCTGTTGATAAAATTCATGCCGATGGCAGCCTAAAAAGTTATATTTGTAAAAATATAGAAGAATATGTTTTACTTGATAATAAACTAGTTGCTGGTCTTTTAAATTATAAAAAATTTAATAAAAAATTATTTGTACTAACTAACTCAGAATATCAATACACTAAATTAATGTTAGATCATATAATTAACCCATATTTAGAAAAGGGCCAAAACTGGCAGAATTTATTTGATTTTACAATTACTCTATCGAATAAACCTAGATTTTTCTATGACAATATGAAATTTTTAAAAATCAACTTAGAACAAGACAATATGACTAATTTCTATGGCACAATTGAACCTGGAGTATATCAAGGAGGTAATGCGAAAAAATTTACCGATGATTTATCTCTAAATGGAGATGAAATTCTCTATATTGGAGATCATATATATGGTGATATACTACGCTTAAAAAAAGACTGTAATTGGAGAACAGCTTTAGTTGTAGAAGAGCTCGGTGCTGAAATTATTGGCCAAAAGAAATCTGCACATATTCAAAAACAAATAAGTAATTATATGAATCTTAAAGAAGAACTTGAAAAAAAACTTATTGATACACAAACTATACTCATACAAAATAAAGATAAGAAAATTGAGCAGGAATTAAATTTAATTCAACAAAAAATAATTGAACTAGATAATAAGATCTCTCAATTGCTCATAGAAGAAAGAAAATATTTTAATCCAGTTTGGGGTAAGGTTTTTCGAACTGGCGCAGAAGAAAGCTATTTTGCCAATCAAGTTGAAAGGTATGCTTGTATATATATGGAAAAATTATCAGATCTCTTAGAACTTTCTCCATTAAGTTATTTTAGAGCTAATAAAAGACGACTTGCCCATGACACAGAATAATTTAGCATTAGAAATAAATAATCTATATAAAACATACGCCAACGGCGTTATTGCTCTACAAGGAATAAATCTTACCGTTAATAAGGGAGATTTTTTTGCCCTACTTGGAGCCAATGGCGCAGGTAAATCAACAACTATAGGATTGATAAGTAGTTTGTTAGTTAAAACTTCTGGATGCATTAAAATTAATGGTTATGATTTAGACAAAAACTCACATAAAGCCAAACTATCATTAGGAATTGTACCTCAAGAAATTAATTTAAATATATTTGAATCATGTGAAGAAATATTAATTGCACAAGCTGGATATTATGGATTAATGCCAGGCAAAGCAAAGTCACGCGCCTATTACCTTTTAAAACAATTAGGACTTTGGGATAAAAAAAACAGCATAGTACGCCATCTATCTGGTGGAATGAAGCGCAGATTAATGATTGCCAGAGCACTAATGCATGAACCAGAACTACTAATTTTAGACGAACCTACAGCAGGTGTAGACATTGAAATTCGCCGTAGTATGTGGGACTTTTTAACTAAAACAAATGCTGAAGGTACAACGATTATTTTAACAACACACTACCTAGAAGAAGCCGAGCAACTTTGTAAAAATATTGCAATATTAGATAAAGGCGTTTTAGTAAAAAATACAACTGTAAAAGAACTATTACAAGGATTGCATCATCAAACATTTATATTTGACACTAAAGAACCAATAAGCTTACTTCCAGATTTAGAACCATTTACTGGTATTAAACTTGACTCAAATACTATAGAATTAAGAGTTGAAAATAAATACTCATTAAATGATGTGTTTGCAATGTTTGAAAAAAAAGGCATATCTATCCAAAGCATGCGAAATAAAACTAACCGTTTAGAAGAACTTTTTATGGATTTAATTAACAACCATGGATTTTAAAGTACAACTAATAGCTCTATATACACATTTACACCATGAATACTCTAGAATGGCGCGTATACCTGCACAAATAGCTTTTCCACCACTAATCACCACTTTAATTTATTTTTTAATATTTGGCGCAATAATTGGTAAAAGAATTGGTGATATTGAAGGCGTAGACTATAGTACTTTTATTACGCCAGGCTTAGTAATGCTTTCTGTAATAACGAATGCCTATATGAATTCCTCATCATCACTTTTCACCGCACGTTTTCAACGCAGCATTGAAGAGCTATTAATTAGTCCCATGCGTTATGAAATACTCCTATTTGGCTACGTTTTAGGTGGAGTTATGCGCGGATTATTAGTTGCGATTATTGTATTAGCTGTAGCGACGTTCTTTGTAGAGCTGCAATTAAATAATCTTCTTCCAACAATACTAGTAATCATATTGTTTTCAAGTTTATTTGCACTTGCAGGTTTTACAAATGGAATGCTAGCAAAAACTTTCGATGAGTTATCCATCGTACCCACATTTATATTATCCCCCCTAACTTATTTAGGCGGAGTATTTTTTTCAATTGAGATGCTATCACCTTTTTGGCAAAAAATAGCTTTTTTTAACCCTATATATTACATGATAGATATATTACGCTACGTGATGATTAACCATCATACTACAAACTTACACATAGCATTAACATGCGTGTGCACTATAACCATAGCCCTAATAATTATAAATTCAATCTTATTAAAAAAAGGAATTGGAATAAGAGATTAGTAAATAATTACAATTGACAAACCGCAAGCTCAATTTGAAAATCTTGCGACCCACGAACTTCATGCATAGAATATGCATCACAAAGCCTAATACTTATACCATGATTAGTTAAATTAACCTTTGGAATAATACCTTCAGAATTATTCATTTTTAAAATAATTAAGTGCTGATTTACTTTATGTGATAATGATTTATTAAAATAACCATTTTCTATATCAAATTTAACAAAATCTGCCGTTTCTCGTAAAATTGACAAATAAGTATCAACCGTTTCATACAATGCAACCAAACTATTCATCCAAGAGTTTAAATCATCTTGCCTATACCTATCAGGCTTACTCAACCAAAACAACAACTGAGGGCTTTGCGACTCATTATCACTAACCGAATTAAATAAAAAACGCATTGACTGAATAAACGGATCTTGATGAATTTGCTCGCCAAAACGACTAGGAATTTTACCCAACACTTGCAATTGAACAAAT
>JAUIBC010000003.1 GCA_030427555.1 Gammaproteobacteria bacterium
GGGTATATCGGATGCGGCATGTGATGGCGTTCCATCTAGTGGTATTTTATTGCAGGCATCAAATGGCGAAACATCAACAGAATTTTACATCAACGGTGTCACCTTACAACTTAACGGCACAGCCTATTTGCAAGCCCAACCCGAAGCAGGCATGCTCGTCCATATCACCGATGGCACAGGCCGAATTTTTGCACTAGAGGGCGAAGAAAAAGTCAACGCAGGCTATGTTAGCCGTATCTTACTTGAAGTCGATGACGATGATAACTTACAGCCAATCGAAAGTCCCTCTATCCCGCTCGTATATGACTATCAAGACCTAATCAATCTTCGCAACCAAGGAACACCAATTGCCTATTTAATTGGATATAAAGAATTTTGGTCCCTAAATTTTACCGTATCACCAGCAACTTTAATTCCCAGAGCAGATACTGAACTTTTAGTTGAAAAAACTTTAGATAAATTAAAAAATAAAAAGCATGCAAAAATTTTAGAGCTTGGCACAGGAAGTGGAGTAATTTCTATCTCAATTGCTAAAATGAGACCAGATTTACAAATAACCGCGTGTGATATTAGTAAAGATGCGCTTGCAATCGCGATAAATAATGCTAAATTACTTGCAATTAATAATATTAAGTTTGTATTATCAGATTGGTTTACAAATATAATTGACTCTGGATTCGATGCGATAATATCTAATCCACCATATATTGCAACAGATGACCCACATTTATTGCAAGGAGATATTAAGTTTGAACCAATTAATGCTTTAATTAGCGGTAATGATGGCTTAGAATCATTAAAACATATAATTGCAAACAGTAATAGATTTTTGACCGCTAATGGTTGCATACTTGTAGAGCACGGATATGATCAGCGAATGGCAGTGAATGAGTTACTTAAAAAGCATGGTTACCAAAACGTAACGTGCTGGCAAGATTTAAATGGCAATGACAGAGTAAGCTATGGCCAAAATAAAGGACTTTGAATAGAATCTTAAAAGTCAGGTTCTAGTAATAAAAATATACTATAATAAATGGATAATTAGGTAAAACATGAGTGAATTAAACGTGAAAAATGATATTGAGTCTTTAACCAATATGGGTATTGAGCACTACCAAGAAGTAGATGGCGAAGAATATATGAATGAAAAACAGCTAGCGCATATAGAAAAAATTTTGCTAGCATGGCGCCAATCATTAATGGAAGAAGTAGATCGCACTGTTTCACATATGAAAGATGATGCGGCAAACTACCCAGACCCATCCGATCGCGCAAGTCAAGAAGAGGAATTCAGCATAGAATTACGTACCCGCGATCGCGAACGAAAATTAATTAAAAAAATTGAAGACGCCTTAGAGCGCTTACGTGAAGATGATTTCGGTTACTGTGAAGCTTGTGGAATTGAAATAGGCTTAAAACGTCTAGAAGCAAGGCCAACAGCAACTCTATGCATCGACTGCAAAACGCTATCAGAAATTAAAGAAAAACAAAATCAGGGTGGATAACATTATCTTGCATTTACTTCATTTTAATGAGGTAAATGCAAGAATGAATCATACCGCCTACTATACTATATCATCTTGAATTTCCAAAATATTATGACGAATAGTAACGCATATATTCCCAAGTGGTAAATGACTTAATCTTTTCTCTGAAAATGGATTTTGCAGTTCTAATCCTATTTGGTCAAGCGACAATAAAGTATATGCAACTAAACCGCTAATTAAAAGATTTATTACAGTTGAAGTATTAACTAATGCAAATGGCAAAGTTATTAAAAATAACAAGATAAATCTTCTAGACTTTATAGCCATTACATACGGGATTGGAGTTTTTATTATCCTCTCACAAGCTCCTTGACAATCCAATAAAGCTGCGCGAGTTTCTTCGGCCTGCATAAACGCAAAACCATCTAAACTTCCATTAAGACGCGCAACATTCAATTCATTTGCAATTTCAGCAACCAAAATATTAGGCTTATGTTTAGCATCTTTAAGCTTATCGACCAACTCATGCGGAATTAACTCCAATACTTCATCAAGCGCGCTCAATTCACGTAAATTATTTTTGATTAAAAATGGCAAAGCAGCAATATAATTAGTAACTTTTAGCTTCCAATCAAACTCTTTATCTATTGTGTATTTTGCAATAATAATCGCAAGATTCCGACTATTATTAACAATATTACCCCATATCTTACGCGCTTCCCACCAACGATCATAACCAGAATTAACGCGAAAAACTAAAATCAAACCCATTACTAATCCAGCATATTCAAATGGGCCAACAGGTAAAGCTATTGATGGTACGTAATGGTGCAAGTAAGAAATAAGACTAGAATACAACATCATTATCCAAACCTTACGAATTACTTTAGGAGTAATAGAGCCACTAATTGCGACCGCACTTCTAAAAAAACTCTCTCGTTCATACTGATTAACCATTATCTGCCTTGACTCACTTCTATAAACATGTAGAAAAATTATATCACTAATGAATAATTATTAAAAAGTTATTCGCTGTTTAGATCAGGACCACCTCATGAAAAAATATTACCGACATTGCTAACTAAGTGAATCAATATGGCACTGATTATCAATAAAGCATCGGTCTGGATTGCCTCACCAATGCTCGAAAAGATCAATTATTTTACTCGCTGGGTTAATTTATATATTTTCATGAGATGGCCCTACTGTTTAGATACAAAGTTTAAAACTCTTTACATAAACTATTTTATAATAAACGAAGGAGAGGATATACCTTTTTCTAAATCATTATCACCCTTCTGTGGAATAATTTCATATGAAATTTTATTTAATTTATTATCATAATAATCTTTTGCACTATAAGATATTTTTTTCTCGTTAATACACTTAATGTATTTACCTATTATTGTTAATAGAATAGATATTCTATTAGGAAGCCAATTATATTGTTCATTTGCACGTATATTGATTAAAAAGTCAGCGTATTCTCTGAGAGTTTTACTTCTATCATTACTTGAAAATTTAATTTTTGCTTTATCACTAAAAATATTACGATCTACTTTTAATAAAAAGTTATTTAAATTTTCCTCTTTGGGAATATAATGTCCACTATGATGATTAATTTCAACAACCTTCCCGCATTCAACTTTTATCATTCCCGCGGAGATAACAGGAGCACCTGCTAAAAAAGATGAGTGATGCATTATACCTGTTTTATGCTCACCAATGTAAATAGTTCCGTTTTTATCCATAACATAAGCAGCATAACCAGGTAATTTTCCTGAAAACTTTGTTGTATCATATGGAATTTTACTATCTCCTTGAAAAATATATTTATCTATAACTTTTAATTTATATGCTTTTCTTTCATCCTTATTTAAATACGTAACACCTTGTTTCATAGTAAAAGCCGGGTAAGTATTTTCTAACCATTGCCAAAAACTATTATTCTCTGAAGAAGACTCTAGATTGCGCCATTCCTCGAATTTCATATTTAGAGCAGTTTTATCTCTATGCTTCGGATCAATACATTCAAGTTGATAGAATATATCTAAACCTAACAAATGGTTTTCTTGCCGCCCTAAAACATGCGCCTTTCTCATAAGAGAAATAAGCGCTTTTTTACGCTCTGGTGAAAGTTTTGGCATAATAATACTAATTTATTAATGTAAACTTAACTATAATTATACATTATTTTACACTAAATACACATTTTTTCATCAAATTAAGCTTGTCGAAAATTTTGGAAATTAGATATAGCAGCTTAGACTGCTCTAATGACATTACGGAAAGATTATTTGCAAATTTTAAATTGGTGCCCAAGGCCGGAATCGAACCGGCACGGGATTATCTCCCGAGGGATTTTAAGTCCCTTGCGTCTACCTGTTTCGCCACCTGGGCATAAACACCAAACTATTAATCATCCACATCCGTGGAGGCTGAGGCCGGAATCGAACCGGCGTCCACGGCTTTGCAGGCCGCTGCATAACCACTCTGCCACACAGCCTTTTACATATTTTACACGATAAAAAAAGCGACCAACTTGTCGCTTAAATTGGAGCGGGAAACGAGGCTCGAACTCGCGACCCCAACCTTGGCAAGGTTGTGCTCTACCACTGAGCTATTCCCGCATCGCTAATCGAAATGAATTCTACCTGAATTCAAACGTCTGTCAACTATAAAATGCTATATTTTAATTAATTTTTATGAGTAGCCTTAAGTTTTGGCCAAGCAACACGCAAATAAATCACCATAGACCAAACAGTCATAATAGCAGCCAAATACAGCATTATAACGCCAATATAAGTTAAAAATGTAATATTAGAATGAAATGCCAACAACAATGCGATCGCAATCATTTGCATAAAAGTCTTAACTTTACCAATAAAGCCTACGGCAACGCTTGCCCTACTTCCAACTTCAGCCATCCATTCACGCAAAGCTGAAATTACAATTTCCCGCCCCACAATAATGATAGAAGGTAGTGTAATAAAATGTAAATCACTAGATCCAACAAGCATAAGCAAACTTGCGGCAACTAATAATTTATCTGCGACAGGATCTAAGAAGGCACCAAATGGTGAGGTCTGCCCAAGCTTGCGCGCCAAAAAACCATCTAACCAATCAGTTAAACATGCCAAAGCAAAAATAATTGCCGCACTTATATGTGCATATTTAAATGGCAAATAAAAACAAAAAATAAAAATAGGAATTAACCCAATTCTTAGTAAAGTAATTATATTAGGTATCCCAGTCCGAAGTAACATGCAAAAATCTCCCTAATAGCCTGTTTATATTAAAGCTAATTTAAAGATAGAAATTTTAATAGATTTAAATAATTATCAATCTCTAAACAAGCACCAGCGCGCACAAAATTTCCTTGTTGCTCATGATAAAAATCAACACCAACGGCATCAACACCAATTGCAACAGCCATCTCAATATCTGAAAGAGAGTCTCCTATCATAAGCGTTGTGTCATTAGAAGCATCGCATTCAAATATTATTTCCTCAAGCATATCCGGACATGGTTTGGCCGGAGCTTGACTTGCTGTCCTTAAAACTTGGAAATACTGTTCCAGACCAGACAAACTAAGAACCTTTTGCAATGAACTAAGTGAGCGATTAGTTGCTATTCCAAGCTTTATTCCTGCCTCAAAAATTTTTTTAACCGTAGCATCTGCATTTTCTGTTAGGGTAACTTTCTCTGAAGAGTTATGCAATGATTCCTGTAATATACCAAGTAATTTCTCTTGCTGCTGTATATTAAGACTAGGAAATAACTTAGAAACCATAGTAGTTAAACCAAGAGGTATATATTTTCTGGCCAAAATCTTATCAAAACCAGAAATTTCAAAATTCGCAACCTCTTTAGCAATAACACTCACAATTTGCCCATAAGAATCCTCGGCAAGAGTACCTTCCCAGTCAAAAACTACTAAGTTATAGCGACCTTTCATGGCGCAATATACTCCTTATATTCTTAAAATTTTCATCTAAATCAGCTTGAAAAGTATATTCTTTACCATCTAGGATGAAAGATATTTTACTTGCGTGCAAGCATAGTCTTAGTTTGGCATGTTGTAAATCCGGAGGATTTGAATTCCCATACTTTTTATCCCCAAGTATCGGATGATCTAAATAAGCACTATGTACACGAATTTGATGTGTGCGCCCAGTTTTTGGATTTACTTCTACCATACAGGCTTCTTGGTAATTTTCAAGCAATTTAAAAGTGGTTTTTGCTGGCTTACCTAACTTACTTACTGTAACCAGCCGCTCACCAGATTTTAAAATGTTTTTTTGTAAGGCAACGTTAACTATTTGCTGCTTTGGCCCATGCCATGTTTTATCAAGTAAAGCAATGTAAGTTTTTTCCATCTGCCGTTTTTCAAGCTCACTGTGTAATAAACGCAAGGCGCTACGTTTTTTCGCGATTATCAAGCAGCCTGATGTTTCTTTATCTAGCCTATGTACAAGCTCTAGATATGGCAAATCTGCGCGCAGTTCGCGCATCGCTTCAATGACCCCAGCATTAACTCCACTACCGCCATGCACAGCCATCCCTGAAGGTTTATTAACGACCAATAATTTTGCATCCTCATAAATTATGCTGGCTAATAATTGTTTGGCAAAATTATTACTATACACAATTTCTTTTGGTTGTGCGGTGCGAATAGGAGGTATTCGTATATTATCATTTGCTTTAAGATGTACATTTGGCTTCACCCTTTGCATATTAACTCTTACCTCGCCACTACGAATTATTCGATAAATATGACTTTTAGGCACTCCTTTTAATTCTTTAAGCAAAAAGTTATCAAGCCTTTGCCCAGCACTTTCATGATCAACCTGTCGATATTGCACAATATTTCTATTCGCATCTACCATAAATCTATTTCCTAAAGCAAAAAAATTTGCTATTATTATACCTTGCGTAAAGGTTTAAATATACCCAAAGGTACTTCAAAAGATGATCTTTTAGGCTATATGAGCTAAAAGTATCTTTGATATAAAAACCTACGCTAAAGAATACAGAATTATAATTGCGCTTTACTTAAGTTTAAGAGCTAAATTGAACAAATATATAGCAAATATTTATATTATCAAACAAAAGATAATCGACAAACTAACGAAAACAAAAGTGAAAAGAAAGCTTTTATTGTTTACCGACATCCTGAAATCTTCTAAATATTTGTTATCACAAATCTTTTTAACGGACTGCGTTATCCAATTAATTTATGCAAAACCACGCAAAAAGGAATACTCATGATTAACCAAGATAAATTTTACAGCTAAAACTTAAGCAAATAGCGCCCTTAAAAACGGTGATGGTATGGAAAAAATGTTAATAAATGCAACAGGAAATGAAGAGATCCGTGTTGCATTAATCAAAGATAATCGGTTGCACGATTTAGATATAGAAACTCAATCAGAAGTTAAGAAAAAAGGCAATATATATAAAGCAATTGTTACAAGGCGTGAGCCAAGCTTAGACGCAGTTTTTGTAGAATATGGTGCAAAACGTCAAGGCTTTTTACCAATTAAAGAAATATCCCCAGAATACTTCATTAAGAAACCAAACGATAACGAAAAATTATTAGTAACTGATCTCATAAAAGAAGGCCAAGAAATTCTTATTCAAGTGGATAAAGAAGAGCGCGGCAGCAAAGGAGCGGCCTTAACTTCTTACATAACTCTTGCTGGATGCTATCTTGTATTGATGCCTAACAATCCAAAATCCGGAGGAATATCAAGGCGTATTGAAGGTGATGAAAGAGACGAGCTAAAAGAAGCTTTAAACTCTTTAGAAATTCCAGAAGACATGGGTGTTATAATTCGCACCGCTGGTGTTGGGAAAGGCCAAGCAGAGCTACAAGCAGATTTAGATATGTTGTGCAATCAATGGCGTGCTATTAGTGAAGCATATAAAAATGAACTTGCCCCTTGCCTTATTCATCAAGAGGGAGACGTTATTATTCGTTCCATACGCGATAATCTACGCACCACAATTAACGAAATTATAATCGACGATCAAGTATGCTACGTTAAAGCTAAAAGATATATTGAACAAGTTAAACCAGAATTTATTTCTAACTTAAAGCTATATAATAATAACATACCATTATTTAACTTATACCAAATAGAAAGCCAGATAGAAACAGCTTATCAGCGCGAAGTTTTACTACCATCCGGCGGAGCATTAGTCATCGATCGTACTGAAGCTTTAGTATCAATTGACATTAACTCAGCCAAATCGACAGGCGGTACGGATATTGAAACTACAGCTTTAAATACTAACCTAGAGGCAGCAGATGAAATAGCAAGGCAATTAAGACTACGTGACCTAGGCGGGTTAGTAGTTATAGATTTTATTGACATGAACTCTAGCAAAAATCAGCGTGAAGTAGAAACACGCCTTAAAGATGCTTTAAAAGCAGATCGAGCACGTATACAAGTTGGGCGTATATCGCGTTTTGGATTACTTGAAATGTCGCGTCAAAGACTCAAGCTTTCGTTAGGAGAATCACATCAAGAAGTATGTCCTCGTTGTGAAGGCCGTGGTACTGTAAGAAATATCACCTCAAACGCGCTATCTATTATTAGATTAATCGAAGAAGAAGCTTTACTAGAGAATGTTCAAGAAGTACAAGTTCAATTGCCAGTAGATATGGCAACTTTCATCATGAATGAAAAAAGAGATTATATTCTTAATATAGAAAAACGCCATAAAGTATCAATAATAATAGTTGCTAATCCGTATCTTGAATCACCGAAATATAACATTAAACAAATAAAAAATGAAAACAACGTTAAAAACAAAAAACCTAGCTATACACTTATTCAACAACCGGATTTAGATTTAGTTCGCGAAAAAACAGTAAATCCTGAAAGCGAACCTGTAATTAAACCTTACGATGAACAAGACTTACTTAGAATTGCTAAGCCAAGTTTCTTAAAACGTTTAATTAAATCTATAGCTGGCAAATCAGAAGCAGAAGATCAAACACAAACTACAAATAACCATAAACCTCATAAACAAAAAAATAACAACAAAAGTTCTAGCAACAAAAACAAAGAAATTACAAACCACAAAACTAAAAAACCAAACGCAAGGAAAAAAAACCAAAATACTAATAATAAAAAAAGAACAACAAATAATCATAATTCCTCAAATAAAGTTATTCCTTTAAAAAAAGATCCTCAGCAAAAAAAGGTTATAACTAGTACTACTGATAATCATAATTAATACTCTCCACAACATACCCCATGATCTTGGTTGCATGGGGTATAATCCTCTTTTTATAAGCTCTTAAAGTTAGAAATACTAAGCGTTAAAATAGATGCAATAAAAAATTTGCAATTGCAATTGCAATAATGTAAGCTTCGCAAAAATATTATAAAAAATTGTGCAAACAACAAAAACACCTAAAAAATAAGCTTAAATATTAAGTCTTTTTAAAAATAAATGCGCAATTAATATTGATTTTTAACTATAACTGGAGAGTTTTATGTCAAGTTCAAATTCAAGTTCAAGTTCAAATTTAAAAGATTTAGCGACTGAAGAAAACGTTGTAGCGACTGAAGAAAACGTTGTAGCGACTGAAGCAGTAACTGAAGAAAACGTTGTAGCGCCAGAAGCAGTAACTGAAGAAAACGTTGTAGCGCCAGAAGCAAAAGGTTATTTAGAAGAAGCAACAGCTTCTATAGAAGAAGCAACAACAGCTCGTATAAATGAGCAAAATGAAAAATTTGAAGCAACACTACATTCAACGAAAGCTTATAATGCTAAGACTAACCACAGAAACAACTTGTTAATTGGTGGTCTTTTATTCTTATCTTTAGTAGTTGTTATAGCTTCAGCTGCTGTATTAGCAGCGTTATATGCTCCAGAGCATATGCCAACAGCTATTTCTGCTATAGTAAATAACTTAAGCCCAGCTATGTATCAAACAATACAAGGCCTTGCGTATGGTATCGGAGCTTTAGGTATTCTTGGTGTGGCTTACCAAAGTGCAGCTATTAATCATAATAGAAAATCTACTCTAAGTTTAAGCCAGAGTGGTCTATTTGCAAACAACACAACAGAAACTACAAAAACTACAAAAACTTCTGTTGAACCAAAAGTAGATGTTACTCCTGTTACTCCAGGGATGTAAAAAATATAGCATTATTATCAAGCCTTAAGCCGAATGGCTTAAGGCTTTTTTATAGATAACTCTTTGAGTTGCGCTATCCTTATGCCAAGTATATTATTATAGTCTTGTTTTATTTTTTGTTGTCTTAAAAAATTATGTTAACCTGTGTCAATGAATTATCAAATAGTCAATTAGACGATATTGATAGCTTGCTAAATGAGTGTAAGCAACATGATGGCAATTCCATTCCTATTTATAAGCACCTTATTGAAAAAAAACATCCCTTACCTTGTAATATTTTATATTACCTAGATAATAAATTAGTAGGGTATTTACGCAGCTTTTTCTTTTTTGAGGATGCATGTGAGATAACGTTAATGGTTTCCCCGAAGCTACGCCGGCAAGGAATTGCAACCCAACTGTTAGAAACTATCATTCCGATAATGCAAAAAGAATATATAAAGAAATTAATCTTTTCCACACCAGCACAAACACACAATGAATGGTTTAAAAAGCTAGGGCTTACTTATCGAAATAGTGAGTACCATATGCAATATAACTTGAGAAATCAATCGAGCATTAAACCAAAACCAGCAAAAATTCGTTTTGCAACAATGGACGATATAAAAGAGCTCTGTATTATAGATAATTTTGCATTTCCTAATAAAAAAGTAGAGCCAGAAGCACTATTTATTAGTCTTCTTAATACTAATAACTGTGAAATATTCGTGTTAACAATTAATAATAAATTAATAGGTAAAGCTCATGTATTTACGGAAACACAAAAGGTACGCCTTACCGATATTGGAATTCACCCAGAATATCGTTCCCAAGGATTTGGAACATCGCTTATAAAACATTGTATTAATCACTGCCTTCGAAGAAATAAAACTAACATTGTTCTTGATGTAGAAACAAATAATGAAGGCGCCTTAAAACTTTATAAAAACCTAGGCTTCGAAATAACTAACTCTCATGATTATTGGTACACCAAAGAAAATCAAGAAAATTATGGATTAAACTCTATAATAAAAAATCATAAAAAATAAAATATTTTAAACAATATCACGGTGATCCTGTTAAACAATAGTCTTTGCGAACGAAGTAAAGCAATCTAGAGACATTTAAGGAAACTAGATTGCCTCACCAATGCTCACAAAGAATGATTATTTTACTTATTGAGTTAATTTATATGTTTTCATGAGGTGTCCCTACAAGAAACATTTACGTCTGTTGATTTACTAATTTGATTTTGCTAAAATTTAGCCCACCTTAGTGTAAGATTTAATTTAATTGCAATACACCAGGATACATAATTAGAATAATTTTTATATGTAAAATACAATTCTATGTATTGACCAGTCTACTAAAATCAATGCTATGTTACTCCAGGAGTTGTAAAATAATTTTGAAGGATAAGAGATGAAAAAAAGGGTAGTGATAACTGGTATGGATATTACTTCTTCTATTGGTTCCGGACTTGACAACTTCTGGCACGCAGCAAAAAGTGGCACATGCGGTATAGAGAGAATAAAATCCTATGATCCAAGCCCTTACCCTACTCAAATAGCCGGTGAAATAAAAGACTTATCCTTAGAACATTTACCAGAATTCAATCGCCCTAAACGTTATCCCAAAGCCGCTCAGTACGCCCTTTTCTGCGCACATAACGCAATATCTCAGGCCAATTTAAATACTGACGATTTAACTAAAGCTGGAACGTTTATTGGCACAAGCTTGGGTGGAGCTCCTGAGCTTGAATCAGCATATTCAGCATTTTATGCTGGTCAATGGAAAAAAGTACCAGCATTAAGTGTAATAAGAGGTATGCCTAATTCTGTAGCCAACCATATTGCGATTGCATTTAATCTTTGTGGGCCAAATTCAACTATTTCTAACGCGTGCGTATCATCTGCTGAAGCAATTGGCTCTGCCTATGCACATATATCTCAGGGCAAATTAACTACAGCTATATGTGGTGGCACCGAATCATTAGTTTGGGAAACCATAATGACAGCGTGGTGTAAGCTAAGAGTAATGTCTACTCAAAATGAAAATCCACATCTTGGCTGTCGTCCTTTTGATTTACATCGCGATGGAATGGTTATGGCTGATGGCGCTGGAATTTTGGTTTTAGAAGAATTAGAACAAGCACAAAAACGAGGCGCTAAAATTTATGCTGAAATTATCGGCTATGGCGCAAGTTGTGATGCTTATCACGTTACTGCACCAAAATCAGAAGGCCAAGAGAGATCTATTCTTGCAGCATTAGAAGATGCAAATATTAATCGTGATGCAATAGATTATATTCATGCTCATGGTACAGGAACCCAACTAAACGACACAACAGAAACTCAAACTATTAAAAATATATTTGGCAAACGGGCATATGAAATACCAGTCACAGCTCAAAAAGCTATGACTGGGCATGCGATTGGCGCAGCTGGTGCGATGCAAATTATATCGGCAGCATTAAGTTTAAATAATAATATATTACTACCAACTATCAATCTAAAAACTCCAGATCCTGAGTGCGACTTAGACTATGTCCCTAACGAATCAAGAGCAAAAGAAATAAGTACTATATTATCTAACCATTTTGCATTTGGTGGCGCAAATGCTGCTCTTATACTTCGTAAGTATTTATAAATGCAACGCGGTGTTCAATAAATTATTTAAATAACAAAGACTGTTGCTAGCTCTTTTAATACCATCTAGAATATGTATCCAAGATGAATCAAGGTATTGCATAGATTATGCCTAAGGATAAATATGAACACACAACTAACAGAAATTGCAGAAATAGTACAAGGAAAAATAGTAGGCGATAATCAAATAAAAATTAGTAAGCTTTCTCCTATAGATGACATTACTCCAGGTTCACTAATTTTTGCCGAAGGACAAGATAATCTAAAAAAGGCTGAGATGTCTGAAGCAGCTGCGATATTAGTTGCTAACAATGTTACTTCGGATAATAAAACTGTTATCCAAGTTTCAAATCCATTTGTATCCTTCATTAAATTACTTTCACATTTTTATCCGGCCAAAAAACAAGAAATTGGCATTCATCCTAGTGCAGTTATAAGTGATGATGCGCAAATTGGTGAAGGTGTATCAATTGGCCCAAACGTAGTAATCTTAAGTTCCGCAATTATAGGCAATAACTGTGTAATTAAAAGCAATGTACACATAGGAAATAATGTTACAATCGGTTCAGATAGTGTTATTCATCCTTCTGTCACAATTTATGATAATTCACAAATTGGTAACAAGGTTAGTATTCATGCAGGAGCGGTTATTGGCTCGGATGGCTTTGGTTATACTTTTGAAAATGGAGAACATATAAAAGTTCCGCATGTTGGATGTGTAATCATAGAAGATGATGTAGAAATAGGCGCTAATTCAATTATCGATCGTGCAACTATTGGATCTACAGTAATTGGACAAGGTAGTAAAATAGATAATTTAGTTCAAATCGCCCATTCTGTTAAATTAGGCAAAAAAAATATATTATGCGCTTTCACAGGAATTGCTGGTAGTACAAAAAGCGGAGACAATGTTTTATTTGCAGCTAATGTTGGCGTTAGCGATCATGTAACGATTGATGATGGAGTAATCCTAGGCGCAAGAACTGGCGTACCTCCAAACAAGCATTTAAAACAAGGTAATATTTACCTTGGTAACCCAGCAAGACCTAAAGATAAAGCAATAGAGCAGGAGCTTGCTGCGACTCGCATCCCTTTTATGCGGAAAAATATCCAAGCACTTACCGAAAAAGTTAATTTATTAAGCGAACAAATTAATCAATTAGAAATAGAGGATAAAGAGGCATGAGCAATCCGTTGATTTTAGTAGATGGCTCATCTTATTTTTTTCGCGCATTTCATGCATTACCACCATTAGTTTCCAGCAAAGGGCAACCTACCGGGGCCATCTATGGAGTAGCTAATATGGTAAAACGTTTAATAAAAGACTACGCAGCGCAAGATATTGTTGTAGTTTTCGATGATAAAGGTAAAACCTTCCGCGATGAATTATATCCAGAATATAAAGCCCACCGTCCACCAACTCCAGAAGACTTAAAATCACAATTTGAACCATTAATTGAAGTACTAAATGCGTTAGGCTTGGCTATTTTAATAATACCAGGAGTTGAGGCTGATGATGTCATAGGCACTATTGCTAAAAGTGCGACTCATGCCAAGCGCCAAGTCATCATATCTACAGGAGATAAAGATCTAGCACAACTTGTAAATGAGCACGTTACTTTAATAAACACCATGACTAACGTTACGATGGATGAAGAAGGTGTTATAAATAAGTTTGGAGTAAAGCCTAAGCAGATAATTGACTACTTAACGTTAGTAGGCGACTCTTCCGATAATATCCCAGGCGTTAGAAAATGTGGTCCAAAAACTGCTGTAAAGTGGCTAACCACTTATCAAACTCTAGATAATTTAATTGCGAATGCTGATGATATCGGTGGTAAAATTGGTGAAAATTTGCGTGAAGATATCCCTAAGCTTAGTCTTAGCAAGCAATTAGTCACCATTAAAACCGACGTTGATCTACCAACTAATCTTGATGCATATAAACTTAAACAAGTTGATAAAGCTAAATTATTAGCTCTTGCAAAAGAGTTTGAATTCAAATCATGGATAAAAGAATTAACACAAAACAATAATACGCAACCAGTAAACACGGGTTCACATACTATAATAACTAATGCCAATCAATTTGATGAACTAATAACTAATATCTCAAAATGCGAGCTACTTTGCATTGATACAGAAACGACTAGCCTAGACGCAATACAAGCTAAATTAGTTGGCATATCTATATGTACAAACGATAATCCAGTATATATACCACTATGCCATACGGAAACTAGTCAACAATTGGATATTAACTTGGTTCTTAATAGTTTAAAGCCTATCCTTGAAGACAAGAATGTTCGAAAACTTGGACAAAATCTCAAATATGATTATCAAATATTTAAAAATTATGGAATTAGCCTCCAAGGAATAGAATCTGATACAATGTTAGAGTCATATCTATTAAATAGCTCAACCCAACGCCATGATATGGATTCATTGGCTCTTAAATATCTAAGCCATAATACTATAAAGTATTCAGAAGTAACTAAAATAGGCGGCAAATCTGTAAATTTTAGCGAAGTACCAATTGCAGAAGCAGCTAAATATGCGGCTGAGGACGCGTTTGTTACCTTGCGTCTTCATCAAGTTTTATATCCAATGCTTGCTGATTCATTAAAAACTGTATTACATGAGATAGAGATTCCTCTGATTACTATTTTAGCAGAAATGGAACGCCACGGAGTATTAATAGATGTAGACCGACTAAGCAAACTTGAATGTAATTTTGCTGAAGAAATAAAAACTCTGCAAGAGCAGGCTTTCTCACTAGTTGGGCATGAGTTCAACTTAAGCTCGCCCAAACAATTAAGTGCTATATTTTATGAAGAATTAAAAATACCAGTCACAACTAAAACTCCAACTGGACAACCTTCTACTTCAGAAACAGTATTAAAAGATTTAGCCCATGATTATGAACTTCCGGCGATTATTTTAAGACATAGAACTCTTAGTAAATTATTATCCACATATGTAATTGCCTTACAAAAAAAGGCTAATCCAAATACATCTAGAATTCACACTTCTTATAACCAAGCAGTTACTGCAACAGGAAGATTGTCATCTAGTGATCCTAATTTACAAAATATACCGGTACGTGATGAAGAAGGACGTCTTATTCGTAAGGCCTTCATAGCACCAAATAATTTTAGCATCTTGAGTGCTGATTATTCGCAGATTGAATTACGAATTATGGCGCACTTTTCTAAAGATAAAGCTTTATTAGATGCATTTTCTCATGGTTTGGATATTCATAAGACAACCGCCAGTGAAATTTTTAATACTCCATTAGATTTAGTAACTTCAGAGCAGAGGCGTCGTGCCAAAGCAGTAAATTTTGGTTTGATTTATGGGATGTCAGCCTTTGGCCTCGCTAAGCAGCTTGGTGTTGAAAGAAAAGAAGCTCAGGAATATATAGATTTATATTTTGCGCGCTATCCTGCTGTATTAGAATATATGAATAATACGCGTGAGCTAGCCCATACTCATGGTTATGTTGAAACATTATTCGGCAGGCGTCTATATTTACCGGAAATTAACGTCAGTAATAACATAAGACGCAAAGCTTCAGAACGGGCAGCCATAAACGCTCCGTTACAAGGAACGGCGGCTGACATTATTAAAAAAGCTATGATTAATTTTGCTAACTGGCAAAATAAACAACAAGAAAGATCTATCAACATGATAATGCAGGTCCATGATGAATTGGTTTTCGAAGTATCTAACCATAAATTAGAGTTTGCAAAAGAACAAATAAAATCCATCATGGAAAACATAAGTGGACTTTCCGTGCCGCTAGTGGTTTCAGTTGGGGTCGGCAACAATTGGGATGATGCAAAAGCCTAGTTCATAGATTTTAAATTATTCCAGTTTGCCGCAGTAACGCTTCAACTTGCGGTTCACGCCCGCGAAAACTTTTAAATGCATCTTGAGCTTTCTTTGAACCTCCAACTTCTAATATACAATGCAAAAACTCACGCCCAGTTTTTGCATTAAATATGCCATCTTGTTCAAATTTAGCAAATGCATCGGCAGACAGAACTTCCGCCCATTTATAGCTATAATAACCAGCCGCATAACCTCCAGCAAATATATGACTAAAGCTATTTTGAAAACGATTGTAATTCACAGCCGGCACCACACTCACTTCAGAGCGTACTTTGGTTAAAGTTTGCATAATGAAGTCTTTATCAGTTTGTACATATTGTTCATGAATTCTAAAATCAAAAATGGCAAACTCAAGTTGTCTGACCAGAGCCATTGCGGATAAGAAGTTTTTAGAGTTTATTAGATTTATATATATTGAATCTGGCAATGACTCATGCGTGATTATATGTTGGCTAAGAAGCTGTAATGCTTCTTTATCCCAACACCAATTTTCAAAAAATTGGCTAGGTAGTTCGACTGCATCCCACTCTACACCATTAACTCCAGATGCGCTAATATAGTCAACTTTAGTTAAAACATGATGTAAGCAATGCCCGCACTCATGAAATAGCGTTTCAACTTCATCATGAGATAATGTCGCTGGCTTATCCTTGGATGACTTAGCAAAATTACAAGTAAGGGTTGCTATTGGCAACTGAACTGTACCATCATCGCGGATGTATCTACTTTGCATGGAATCCATCCATGCACCAGATCTTTTATTTTCCCTAGCAAATAAGTCTACGTACAAATACCCTCTAACCTCATTATCTTCACCAATAACTGCAAAGCACTCAACATCGCTATGCCAAACATCAACGTCTTTAACTTTTTCTAAAGTTACGCCATATAGTTTATTAATTATGGTAAATAATCCGGTTAATACTCTAGATAATGGGAAGTACGGGCGTAACATTTCTTGAGAAATAGCATACATCTCATGCAACATTTTTTCACTAACAAAAGCCACATCCCATGGCATAATTTCATCTATACCTAAATTATCCCGCGCATATTTTTGCAAACCTTGAAACTCTTTTTGTGCTTTAGGATAGGATATATCTGCTAAATCTTGTAAAAATTTATTTACTTTATCAACAGATTCAGCCATTTTTGTTGCAATAGATACTTCGGCGTAATTTGCATAACCTAACAGTTCAGCTATTTCGGCTCTTAAAGCTAAAATTTTATTCATAACGTCTGTGTTATCAAACTTACCAGCAGAAGGACCAACGTCTGAAGCTCGAGTTGAATATGCTTCATAAAACTGACGTCGCAAATCTCTATCTTCGGCGTAAGTTATAACTCCCACAAAAGTTGGTTGTTCAAGATTTAAAACCCAACCACTTAGTTTTTTCTCCAGCGCTAATTGTTTTGAACTTTCTTGCAAATGCTCTGGTAAACCACGGAGCTTGTTTGCATCATTCACATGCAAATTAAAATCTTGTACTGCGTCTAAAATATTATTTTCAAATTTATTAGTAAGCTTGGCCAACTCGGTTTGTACTTTTTCAAAGCGTTTTTTATCTTCAACAGATAATGCGACCCCAGCCAGTTTGAAATCACGTATAGCATCATCTAATATTTTGTTTTGTACTGGATTTAAATTTTTCCTATCAATTTTTTTTAACGCGGCAAATAGCTCATGGTTTTGCCCTATTTTAGATTCATATGCAGAAAGCTTAGGCAAGCACTCTTGATAGCACTTACGCAAATCCTGTGAATTTACGACCGCATGCAAATGCGCCATAGGCGACCAGAATCTTTCAACCTCATCACTCATTAAATCCAAAGGCTTCATTAGATTTTCCCACGTTGGAGAAATTGGCTTAAGATTTGTGGATTTTGTACGGTAAGAAGATAAAATTTCCTCAATCTTCAATAAATGATCATTCAATAATTTTTCTAAACGTACAACGTAAGTATCTATATTTATGTTTGAAAAAACTGGCATATATTCTTTTTGCATAATCCCTCATCATTCTATATATATTGAGAATCCACTATTAATATTTATATAACTAGCCTCCGGATGTTACCATAGAATAAGCCATTTTGTATGACTTACTTCCATCAATTGCTACCCCATCTAGGCTCTGAATCTGTTTCGTAACAAATTCTGCTGAAACTGTTCTTACTCTTGAGTAAAGATATAGTTTTTTATTATCAAAATCGTTCTTATCCCAATCGTTTATTTTTATAGATTCATTGCCCTTTTTATAATAAAATAATTCGGATAATTCACCAGAAGAGTTTTTAACACCAACCAATCCTTGTTTATAACGACCTAATAAATGAGCAGCACTAACGTCTTTTCCTTCTTCTAACACTATGAATCCACAAGCATTTTTTGATATCAAAGGTGGATTAAGTTTCATTGCCTCTTTCTTAAAATGCAGGATAGTAAACCCGCGCAAAGGTGCAACTATTATTGTGATTAAACTGGCTATTAATGGAATAAATGGACTAATATGCCCAAAAGCTGGTGTCATTAAAGATATGCACATTAATAATATTGCAAAATTAAATATAGCATATAATAATGCTTTTTTATCAAGTTCAATGCGATTACGTAAATTATTTAAAAACCAATTTGGATCATCAAGGCTATTATCACGCTTAATTTTTTCCATGTCTGCTTGTAACTTATTTAAACGCCAACTATCAACAAAGTTGCGTAACATAATAACAGAAAAATCATATGTTTGCGCAGCAACCATTATATATAATCCAATAACAGGTAAGTTACCTGCTAATGCAAAACAATTTATTAACCCACTCCAAAACCACATCCAGTCATTAGCCATTTCGAAAAAAATGGCATTTAACCTTATCTTAAGACGCAAATACCAGCCATACTCTTTTTCCATCTCTGGCAGTTTATAACGCCCAAATATAGGTAGCGTTCCAATAATACTATATATAGTTGTACACAAATTTATAATAATCCTTGGTATAAAAAACAACCAAGAAACATAAGAAAAAGCATCGCCCACACCATTATTTTTCATATCTTGAATGCTAGATATTAGAGACTTACAATACACAAACGCTTTAGTTACATGCTGCGTAAGCCATCTCCAAAAACGAAAAAGCAAAAAACGCCAAATATTAAAGCTATTATGATACTCACTATATTGCGCTATAATCGGGTTAGGCGCTACAGGATTATTTTCATAAAGATTTAATCCTGAATCAAAAAGTCCAATAATTGGCTTTTCATAAGTGGACCACTCACAACTCAAATCATATAACAGTTGCTCTAAAGATCTTAATGCTTCACGATTACTATAACTGTCCCTATAAACTGCTGCTTCTAATAAAGCAGCAAGAATCATCTTGTCAGCAATTTCTAAAAGCACTTTCCTATCAGGCTCTTGCTCGCCTTTAGCGATGTTATGTTTGTATGATTGCAAAGTTACGACATATGCTCGTTGCAAACTCCAGCATTTATCTGCAAAAGGAGCAAAAAATATAGCGGCTTCTTTGGGGTCGCCATTACGTTTTTGCTGAATTTTACGAATTATTTCTATTTTTTTGCGAAGAAGAGTTTCTAATGTATCATTATCTAATTGATCTATAACAAAAAAATGCTCATTAACTTTATTGTTATCCGCAACTTCATGTTGCTCTCTTTTTTTATTAGTACTAGCCAATGAATCCAGGTAGTACATTAGTATTGAGTCTTTCATATGTACTTCTAACATCAATTCAATTATAATCTGCGCTATTATCTCACAATAAATGCAATATGTGAATTTTTTTCTGGCATATAATTAATTTATAACGCTAGTTCTAAGTAAGAATTAGCTTTCATAGTCTTGTACAAATAAATGAGATGCGAGACAATGCCACTTTTATTCGAAATTATTTAGGGAAATACATGAGCTTATCAAATGTTTTCGCAAACGCTATTCGCATGCTGAGCGTTGATGCTATTGAAAAAGCTAAATCTGGGCACCCTGGAATGCCTCTTGGAATGGCTGACATTGCCGCAGTATTATGGAAAAATTTTTTAAAGCATAATCCAAATAACCCACACTGGTGTGATAGAGATAGATTTGTGATATCTAATGGTCATGGGTCTATGTTGCTTTATTCTTTACTGCACTTAACCGGTTACAATCTTAGCATTGAGGATATCAAAAACTTTCGTAAACTTAATTCCAAAACCCCAGGACACCCTGAGTGTACGGATACTCCAGGTGTAGAGACAATGCTGTTGGCATGGCAATTGCTGAAAAAGTTTTAGCTACCAAATTTAACGATGCAAAATGTGACCTAATAAATCATTATACTTATACTTTTGTTGGTGATGGTTGCCTAATGGAAGGAATTTCGCATGAGGCATGCTCTCTTGCAGGAACACTTGGTCTTGGTAAATTAATAGTTTTCTATGATGATAATGGCATATCTATAGACGGCAAAGTCACCAACTGGTTCACTGATAACACGGCCGAAAGATTCAAAGCATACAATTGGCAAGTAATCGCAAATGTGGATGGCCATAATGAACAAGAAATATATTCTGCCATCGAGCAAGCTCGTCAACAAACTGAAAAACCAACGCTTATTATCTGTAAAACTATTATTGGATATGGGTCAATTTTAGCCGGCTCAGCAAAATCACACGGCGCAGCTCTCGGTGATGAAGCTATAAGTAAACTTCGTTATAAGTTAAAATGGCAATACCCTGAGTTTTTTATTCCAGAGGAACTATATAAAGAATTTAACCATAAAGAAGAAGGTAACAAGAACGAGCAACTATGGATAAATAAAGCCTCTGAATATCAAAAACGTCGTCCAGACGATTATAACGAATTTTTAAGAAGAATAAATGGCGATTTACCTGATCTTTGGGATGCCAATACAAATGAGTTTATCAAGCAAGCAATTAAGCAAAATAATCAAATTGCAACACGCAAAACTTCACAACAATGTATCGCATATTATGCTTCTATTCTTCCAGAAATTATAGGCGGTTCTGCCGATTTAACTGAATCTAACAATACCGATTGGCCAAATACAAAACCCATTTGCAAAAATGACTTTAGTGGCAATTATATCCATTATGGTGTACGTGAATTTGGTATGTCAGCAATTCTAAATGGTATAGCACTACATGGTGGATTTATACCTTTTGGTGGAACATTTTTAGTATTTTCTGATTATGCGCGCAATGCGATACGTATGAGCGCCATAATGAAACAAAGGGTAATATACATATACTCCCATGACTCAATAGGTCTAGGTGAAGATGGTCCTACCCATCAACCAATCGAACATATATCAATGCTAAGAATGACTCCAAATCTTAAGGTTTGGCGCCCTGCAGATCTTATGGAAACAGCCGTTGCATGGCAACAAGCGATAGAAAACCATGATGGGCCTTCATGCTTATTACTATCAAGACAAAATTTACAAGCGCTAAATCACAATCAAACTCACACTGAAACAAGCAAACGTGGGGCCTATATAGTTAACGATAGTAAACATCAACCGGATGTTATTTTGCTAGCAACTGGTTCAGAGGTGCAAATTGCGATAGATAGTGCCAAAATAGCCGAACAAAATGGAATTTATGTTAGAGTTGTATCCATGCCATGCGCAGAAGTATTTTTGGCACAGGATACAGAATACCAAGAATATATTTTACCTAATTCAATAAGAAAAAGAATAGCAATTGAAGCTGGAGCTTCGGCTTATTGGTATAAATTTGTTGGTTTAGACGGACATGTTATTGGCATAGACAGCTTTGGAAAGTCTGCCCCAGCTAAAGATATTTATCAATATTTCAATATCACAGTCGAAAATACAGTTTCATTTATATTAAAAATTGCGGAGAAAGAATATGACAATACGTGTTGCAATTAATGGCTATGGCCGCATTGGCCGTTGTATATTGCGTTCCATTTTTGAATATAATCATACACAAGAAATTAACATTGTAGCAATCAACGATTGCTCAGGGATAGAAACAACTGCACATTTAACTAAATATGACAGTACACATGGGCGTTTTGCTAGCCAGGTTGACATAGATGGACAACAAATAGTAGTAGATGGTAAGAAAATCCTTATTACCTGCGAACGCAACCCTCTTAATTTACCATGGAAAGATTTAAACATAGACTTAGTTTTGGAATGTACTGGTCGTTTTACCAAACGAGAAGATGCTGAAATGCATATAAAAGCAGGTGCAAAAAAAGTCTTAATTTCTGCTCCTGGAAAAGATGTGGATGCAACTATTGTTTATGGAGTAAATCATCAAATACTTAAAGCATCTGACAGCATAGTCTCAAATGCCTCTTGTACTACAAATTGCTTAGCACCAGTAATTCATCCATTACTTAAAACTATTGGTATAAAACATGGATTATTAAATACAGTACATGCTTACACCAAAGACCAATTGTTACTAGATGGAAACCACAAAGACTTACACAGAGCAAGGGCTGCAGGACAATCAATTATCCCCACTAAAACTGGAGCTGCCGCGGCTGTCGGCCTAGTTTTACCAGAACTTGCAGGACTTCTAGATGGTTTTGCAATGCGAGTACCAACTAGTAATGTATCTGTAATAGATTTCACTTTTACCCCAAAAGTACAAACTTCAGCAACAGAAGTTAATGATATCATGCGTGCTGCACGAAGCGATGTTCTGCATATCAACGATGAACCATTAGTTTCTTGTGATTTTAATCATCATAAAGCCTCAGCAATTTTTGATACTACTCAAACAAGAGTTATGGGGGATTTAGTAAAGGTTGTTGCCTGGTATGATAATGAATGGGGTTTTGCAAACCGAATGATCGATACAGCCAATTACATGATGAATATTTAATAGGAGAACATATGAACGTCCTAAGTATGTGTGATGTAGATTTACGCGGTAAAAAAGTTTTAATACGTGAAGATTTAAACGTTCCAATTAAAGATAACATCATAACAAGTGATCAAAGAATTCAAGCAGCTCTCCCAACAATTCGCATGGCTCATGAAGCTGGCGCTGCTGTCATAATTATTTCACACTTAGGACGCCCCCAAGAAGGGCAATTTGACAAAAAATTCTCATTGGAGCCTATCGCCAATTATTTAGAAAAACAATTAGATTATCCAATTAAATTCACAAACAATTACTTAAATGGTATCGATGCAAAACCTGGAGATATCATAATGTGTGAAAATGTACGTTTTAATATCGGCGAAAAAGAAAACGACGCTGTATTATCGCAAAAACTTGCAAATTTATGTGATATTTTTGTAATGGACGCATTTGGCACCGCGCATCGCGCGCAAGCCTCAACCTGTGGTGTTGCAAAATTTGCTCCATCGGCAGTTGCCGGACCACTCTTAATGCGTGAATTAAAAGCCCTAGAAAAAGTATTAAAAAATCCTAAAAAGCCTATTATTGGAATTATTGGTGGTGCAAAAGTTTCCTCTAAATTAACTTTATTAAAGCAAATTGTGAAAAAAGTTGATGTTTTAATTCCTGGCGGCGGTATTGCAAATACATTCCTTAAAGCTAGCGGTAAAGAAATTGGCGTATCACTTTGTGAAAATGATTTATTAGATGAAGCTAATGCTATTTTAGAGTTAGCTAAAACATCTGGATGTGAAGTAATACTCCCAGTCGATGTAGTCGTTGGCAAGGCAATGATTGAGAATTGCCCTGCGTATAACAAATCTCTCGCTAATGTTGCAATTGACGATATGATTATGGACGTTGGTCCAGAAACTGTTGCTAAATATGTGGATATTTTATCTAAAGCACAAACTATAATCTGGAATGGACCACTTGGAGTATTTGAGTACCCACAATTTAGCTACGGCACAAGATCTCTTGCAATCGCAGTCGCAAATAGTGAAGCCTTTAGTATAGCTGGCGGCGGAGATACACTAGCAGCGATTGATAAATATAATTTAACAGATCAGATATCATATATTTCTACCGGTGGCGGTGCTTTCTTAGAATACCTTGAAGGAAAAAAACTTCCATCTGTTGCTATTTTAGAACAACGGGCGAGTATTGCTGCTGTGTAACGATTCTTCTTTGAGAGCTGCTTTGTGTTTTTCTCTTGATTTGATGCACCGCCAGATCCTTATACATAATTTGCGCGTTACTTCACTGGGCCAGTGTTTTTTGGATTTTCATGGACTGCATTATTCTGCACTGTATTTGTTAATTCACGCATAATGCCTCTACTTTGCGCAAAAATAGAATGCAATATATAATGCTTGCCATCTTGTTTACTAGAGTCTTTGATAGACTGTAATATAGCAATCCGCTCATTATCATCTTTAAATAATTCTGAACTATTAGATAATCTGTTCCACAAATAATTTTTATATTTATGTAAGGTTGGTAACGCATGCTTTATTCTCAACTCTTCTTTTATGCTATTTGGATTATTGATAAGTGCTTTTAAACACTCATCAAAGAACTTATTTGCAACTTCATGATGGCCTCTATTTATAACTGCATCTATATGCGTTTCTGATTTTAACCGTGTATTATGTTCCATTAGAATAAAAACAAGCACAAAAATAGTCGATGCACATACCGCAAGAAGTGTGTTACGAATCAGGAAATTATTTGACCGCAACCATTCCAATATGCTTTTTTCTGACGTGCTTGAAAAAAATTCGCCCAACATTTTGTTTTTGTCTTGCTCATTCGCTTTGTCAAAATATAATTGCACAATTTGTAAATTTCCCTTGCAAGCGGCGGCAATCAAAGGTTTATTAAATATAGCTTTTGCAATCTGAGAATCGCTGAACGCTTTTATAAAAAGCATCTTGAAACTAGAGTAACCACTATTTTCATCATCCGTCAAAATTTTTAGAATTAACAGATTATTAAATCGCGCAGAAGATAAATCATCTTCAAAAATAAGAGCGCCTTTTTCTAATAACATCCGAGCAATTTCAATTCGATTTTTAATTACTTCTTCCCTGTCTTCCTTATTAAGTTGTTGAATAATCGTGTTATATTTTATCCAACCCATCTCATCTTTAATAACATCTCCTAAAACTGCTGTTGTTAAAGCAGAAGCATGAAGTTCATTGGATTCATTTATATTTATATTTGTTTGCTTTAATAACCAAGATACAACTTCCTTATTACCTCTCTCCACTGCTAATATCAAAGCCGTATTACCATTTGCATCAGTTTGGTTTATATCTACACCTAATCCTGATCGCAATATCTCTTTCATTAGCTCTTGATCACCAGTTTTAACAGCTTCTAAAAAATCGTTTGTTTCTGATTTAGTTAAAACATCATAAGCTCTGCCTATGCGTTGAAAGCTGTCTGTCAATTGTTTCAGCTCTTCTAGATTTGCGTCTGGATGTCGATCAGTGTGATATTTTTTAGCTAATTCATAGTATGCTTTTTTTATATGATGTGAAGTTGAACCATAAGGAAGTCCAAGTTCCTCAAACGCTTCTGCTCTTTCAGCATCCTTCATAAAAATATTGTATATGTTAAACGTAATATTATTTTAGACTTTATTTACAGCTTTGTCTGTATTTTACTCATATTTCTCAGTAAATCCGCATCCAGCATTAGGACAAACTATTTGTTTACCTAAACGTTTACTTTCTTTAATGGTTAATATTGGCCATGCGCATTTTGGACATTGCTTATTAATTGGCTCATTCCACAAGGCATAATCGCATTTAGGATAACCGCCGCAAGAATAAAATATTTTTCCCTTACGTGATTTACGTTTTAAGATATTTGCTGAATTGCACTTTGGACATAAAACAGATGTATCTTCTGGTTTATCCAAAGGCTCTATAAACTTACAATTTGGATACGTTGAACAGCCAATAAATTTTCCATAACGCCCTGATTTTATATGCAAAGGACTAGAACATTCTGGGCATTCTCGTCCTTCAACAACTTCCACTGCAGGTTGTTCAGGATTAGCTGCAACTTCCATATTTTGTGTATAATCACATTCAGGATAACCGGTGCAACCGATAAACCGCCCACGTTTCCCTAATCTAATTGCCAATGGCTTATCACATTTAGGGCATTTCTCATCCAAAACTTCTGTAGTCACATCCTTGCGCTGTACATTTTCATCAATGTCATGAATTTTATTAATGAATGGTCGCCAAAAATCATCCAACACCGGGATCCAATCCTTTTCACCGCGTGCTATAGCATCCAAAGTATCCTCTAAACCTGCTGTAAACTTATAATCCACATAATTTGTGAAATACTCAGTTAAAAACTTACTAACTATTCGCCCAACATCCGTCGGAACAAAACGTTTTTTATCAACAATTACATACTCTCTTTGTTGTAAGGTATGGATAATTGTTGCATAAGTGGATGGTCTACCTATATCAAATTCTTCTAACGCCTTTACTAAAGATGCTTCTGTATAACGCGGTGGTGGTTCAGTAAAATGTTGGCTTGCATCGATATCTAACAAATTAACTTTATCACCAACTGTAAATGCAGGTAGAACTGTATTTTTCTCACCATCTTTAGCATCATCTAAACTCTCTTCATATACTGCTAGAAACCCTTGAAAGAAAACAGTAGATCCATTAGCCCTAAATATATTTCCCAAACCACAACTAAAATCTACAGCAACAGTGTCAATTATTGCGTCCGCCATTTGACATGCGACAGTCCTCTTCCAAATTAAATTATATAATTTTAACTGATCTTGAGTTAGAAATTGTTCAAGAGCATTGGGTAAACGATTAATAGATGTTGGGCGAATCGCTTCATGTGCTTCTTGAGCGTTTTTTGATTTTGATTTAAATGCCCGCGGTGTATCTGGCAAATTTTGCTTACCATATTTTTCTAAAATATGCTCTCTAATTTCATTTATAGCTTCATGCGAGATGTGCACAGAATCGGTACGCATATAAGTTATTAATCCGATACTACCAGAACCAACATCCACACCCTCGTAAAGTTGCTGAGCTACCATCATGGTTTTCCGTGCGGTAAATCCAAGTTTTCTAGCTGCTTCTTGTTGAATGGTCGAAGTAATAAATGGCGGAGATGGTTTGCGTTTACGTTGTTTTTTCTCAACATTTTTAACAATTAACTGACCATTTGCCAAATTTAATAAATTTTTCTTTGCCGCAAGCGCATCTTCTTCTGCAGTAATACTAAACTGCTGTAATTTTTCATCTTTATAATGAGTGAGTCGCGCCATAAAATTAGTATTAGCATGCAAACACTTAGCATTTATTTGCCAATACTCACGTGAAATAAAATTTTCAATTTCTAATTCACGCTCACAAATCAATCTTAGCGCTGGGCTTTGCACCCTGCCTGCAGAAAGGTTTTTTCTAACTTTTTTCCATAATAAAGGAGATAAATTAAAACCAACTAAATAATCTAGCGCCCGTCTAGCTTGCTGAGAGTTTACTAAATCCATAGAGATAGAACGTGGATTATTAATAGCTTCTTGCACTGCAGATTTAGTAATTTCATTAAAAAATATGCGTTCAACTTTTTTATCTTTCAGCAGATTACGCGATTTCATTATCTCTTGCACATGCCAAGAAATAGCCTCGCCTTCGCGATCTGGATCCGTTGCTAGCAGTAGTACTTCAGATTTTTTAAGTTCTTTGGCTATAGCGTCTATATGTTTGGCATTACGCTCAATGGGATTATAAGTCATCGCAAAATTTGCATCCGGATTAACCGAGCCTTTTTTTGCAGGCAAATCTCTAACATGCCCATAAGATGCAAGGACCTGATAATCGTTGCCGAGATACTTTTGAATAGTTTTACACTTAGCAGGAGACTCAACTACGACTAAGTACTTACTCATGTGCTTTTTGCTCCAAAATACTAAAAGGGGAGAATAATATAAAATAGCTTGAAAAACTACTAATGTAAAACAACGCCATCTTCTTGACAGTATAAAATTAACTCTAGGAAAGCTAGCTGCTCTGCATTCAAGCTATGCTCCAAGGTATTACGTATTGTCCACTTTGTCTCTTGTAAAGATACAAATCGTGACTCAGAAAAAAACAATCTATTTATAACTAATTCTAAAGATTTAGATGAAATCAAACCCATTGATTCCAAACGCATCAAGAATTGATAACTTGCTTTAGTAAGTTTTATCTGCTCTTCTTTAGTAAAGACTCTAGTAGAAAGGTTAGTTGCTTCTTTTAAAACTTGTACTTGAACACCAACTTTTTTATCAGAAGTAGTTACATCATTATCGTCTCTACTTTCATCGCTAGGTGTAAGCGTTTGCTGCTTTTCTTTCAATTGGGAAAGAGTCTTTTCAAACAGACTTAGTAGTAATTCGAATAAATTATCCTTCATCATCTACACCTCATATAACCGCCAGGTACCGCACTAACAACGCCTTCTAATTCAAGCTTAGTTAGATCACATATAATAGAATCTAATGCTTTGCCACTACGAACAACTAGCTGATCTATAGTCGTTACTTCAAAACCAACGTGCTTTACCAAACCTTCATCAAAGCTACTATTAACTTCTTCACATATACTCATAGTTTCATGAGCATCTAAATTCAACTCTTCCAAGATATCAACATAAGATGTAACTAATTTAGCTCCTTGTCGCAATAAATGATGACATCCTTTGGCTTGTTGGTTATAAATAGAACCTGGAATCGCCAAAACATCTCTATTTTGCTCAAGAGCAAACCTTGCGGTAATTAAAGAACCGCTCATCTCTGTCGCCTCAACAACTAATGTTGCCAATGCTAAACCACTTATTATACGATTTCTACGGGGGAAATGTCCAGCAATTGGAAAACTTTTTAACGGAAACTCACTAATCAACAATCCAGTTTCACCAATTTTATGCGCTAAATCAACGTGTCTACGCGGGTAAATATTATCGATACCTGTTCCCATAATTGCTATGGTAACACCTCCTGCAGAAATAGCTGCTTTATGCGCTTCTGCATCCACTCCTATTGCCAAACCACTCACAATAGTAATATCGCGCTTTGCAAGCTCAAATGAGAATTTATAAGCATTTTCAAATCCAGCAATTGAAGGCTTTCTGCTGCCAACTATCGCAATGCTTAAAGAGTTTAAATACTTTATATCGCCACGCACATATAGTACTGGTGGTGGGTCTGGGATTTGTAATAATAAGCGCGGGTAATTTGGATCGCCATACACGATAATATTATGTGCGCTATCTTGCTCTTGCCAAATTAAATCTTCTTCAATTAAATCAAAGTTAAACTCTGCAATCGCTTTAGCAATATTTTTCCGAATACCAAACTCTTCTAACTCAAAGCTTGAAAGTGCAAACATGTCATGCAAGTTTGGCCATTTCGCAAGAAGCTTAACGCATAAATGCGGTCCGACACCATTTATTCTATTTAATGCCAAAAGGCAGGACTTATTATTTTTCATTGTTTTTCCTTAAACTTAAGGCAAAATCATTACATAAAGTAATAATAATTGCAATATATTCAACTATTATAGATAATATGCACATTTAAAATTTAGAGTGATAAATATGACAATTCGTAGGATTATCTATTTACCTGATCCAAGACTTAGAAAAGTTTCAAGTGAAATTGAAGTTTTTGATGATAAGTTACAAACTCTAATCGATGATATGTTTGAAACTATGTACCATGCAAAAGGTGTAGGCCTTGCCGCCCCCCAAATTGGCATTAACATTCGATTATCTGTAATAGATGCTACACCTGACAAATCTCAACAACTTGTACTAATTAACCCTAAGATAATAGCTCAAGAAGGTGAGCAAGAATATCAAGAAGGATGTTTGTCTGTTCCAGGGACATTTGATACTGTAAAAAGATTTGAAACCGTTACCATAAGCGCTTTAGATAGGCATGGCAAGCATTATGAAATGACAGCTTCGGGTTTACTTGGTGAAGCATTTCAGCATGAAATAGATCATTTAAATGGTAAATTATATATAGATTTACTTTCCCCTATCAAAAAAAATCTTGCTCGCAAAAAACTTGAAAAACACTTACGGAAAAACAATTTAAAATGAGCAATCCTTATAAAATAATATTCGCCGGCACACCTGAATTTGGCCTACCTTGTCTAGATGCACTTTACAAGGAAAATATTTCTCTACAAGCTATATATACCCAACCAGACAGACCAGCTGGCCGTGGTAGAACGATACAAACATCTCCCATTAAAAACTGGGGGACACTCCATGACATACCAATTTATCAACCTCAAAATTTTAAGAATCAAGATACAATTGATGCACTAAAAGCACTACAACCTGATCTTATGGTTGTTATAGCGTATGGATTAATCCTTCCAAAACAAGTATTACAAATTCCAAAATTTGGATGTATAAACGTTCATGCCTCTATTCTACCTAGATGGCGCGGAGCATCTCCCATACAACACGCAATCTTACACGGAGACAACCAAACTGGAATAACAATAATGCAAATGGATGTAGGCATGGATACCGGCGACATTTATGAAATAGCAACTACTGAAATTAGCGAAAATGATAATGCTGAAACCCTGCATGATAAACTTGCACAACTAGCAATAAAACCTTTACTTAATACGCTTAAAAATATTATCAAACAAAACAATACAAAAGTAACCAAGCAAGACGATTCTCTTGCAACATACGCACCTAAAATTACCAAAGATGATGCAAAAATTAATTGGCAACAAGACGCCATTAAAATTGAATATCAAATCCGTGCTTTTAACCCTTGGCCATTAGCATTTACGACAGCAAACGATACTCGTTTCCAAATACTAGAGGCTAAAGCCATTGATACTAGAGCTCTTCGGAAACTCGCTTCAGATTCAAACGGCGCGAAAAGGTCTACTCGTAGTTCTTGTAATCCAGGCGAGGTACTAGAAGTTTCTAAACAAGGTATAATAGTTAGTGCGTTACATAATGCTTTATTAATTAAAAAAATAAAATTTCCAGGAAAAAACGCTATAAGTATTTCTGATTATATGAATGCTAATAATAAAGTTATTCAACAAGGAACGATGCTAAAATGAAAAAAGCTGAACTTCTAGCAACTCAGAAAATTTTACTAGGGGTTATTCAAGATAAAATCTCATATAAACAAGCGTTCACAAAAAATACCACTCCATTAACCAAAGAAATATGTTTTGGAGTATGTCGCAATTTTTATTTCCTTGAAGAGCTTGCAAATAATTTTATACAAAAAAAACCTAAAGATTTGCGGCTATGGTTAGTTATTTTAATTGGTATTTATCAATTACGCTTTTTGAGTACCCCAGAGTACGCTGCGGTCAAAGAAACAGTTGGTATTTTGCAAAAGTCTTGGGAAAAAAACTTTGTTAATGCAGTTTTACGTAACTACCTAAGAGCAGAAAAAGATTTAGATATTAATAACTCTAAAAATTTACAAGTAAAATATAATCACCCACTTTGGCTGATTAAGAAAATACAACAAAGTTGGCCAGAACATTGGCAAAACATTCTTGTGGCTAACAATCAACATCCGCCATTTAGTATTAGAGTAAATAGCAGTAAAATAACCGTAGATGATTACTTAAAACTACTAAAAAAAGCTAATATCCCAGCACAAACTTGTTCTTGGATAACTTCTGGGTTAATAATTACAACCCCTCTAAAAGTAAATGAATTACCTGGTTTTACAGATGGTTTAGTCTCAGTACAAGATTTCGCGGCGCAAATGGCGGTAAAGTTCCTTGATTTAAGTCCTGGACTTTCTGTTTTAGATGCATGCGCAGCCCCAGGTGGAAAAACTTGCCATATTTTAGAAAGTGAGAAAAATTTAAAAAGTTTGCTTGCTATTGATATTTCAACAAACAGAGCAAAAAAAATTGAAGAAAATTTTAGCCGTCTTAAACTTAACGCAAACATAAAAATATGTGATTGTTTAGAAATTGATAAATGGTGGGATGGCAAATATTTTGACAGGATCCTTTTAGATGCCCCTTGCTCAGCCACAGGCGTAATACGACGCAATCCAGATATAAAATTACTCAGAACAGAAAATGAGATATCATTAATAGTAGAGTTACAAAAAAAACTATTAACTAAGCTTTGGAAAGTATTAGCCCCAGGCGGAAAATTAATATATACAACTTGTTCTATCTTACCTGAAGAAAATGAAGAACAAATTGCTAACTTTTTAAAAACAAATCCTGATTGTACAAATTTGGCAATAAACGCATATGAATCAATAACCAAAAAATGTAACCATGGATTACAAATTTTCCCTGGTGAAAATAATATGGATGGTTTTTTCTATAGCGTTTTAATCAAGAATTGAATGATAGAACAATAACTATTGACTAAGTAAAAACCATAGATTAAGCTCAGAATAAGTTAACAATAACAATAACAATAATTAAATGTTAAGATCTACAATAGCAGCCGTGCTGGCTTTTTTATTATTCCTAAGCATCCATTTTCTTGACTTTCACTTTTTAATCCCAGAGGCTCGCACTAATAACCTCTTATGGGCGGCAACGTTTGGCCTGATTTCTTTGGCTCTAATTCTTAGTTACCTACCTTCTGAAGAGTGGTTTAAAACTAAACTCCATATTAATGATGACCTAATGCGCCGTTTGATCTACCCTATCCTTAGCGCACTTTTCTATGGTTTTTTATTTCTAGGATATTTAGAGTTTTACTTTACTGCTGAAAGATCTATAACCTTTCGCATGCTTATGATTATGGACAAACAACCACAGCACACTATAACGCGAGAGGAGATATTTAACAAATATGACGTTCCTGGAATAATTGATAAAAGACTAGAAGATCTGAAGTATGGTGGATATATTGCAGACAAAGATAATAAATATAACCTAACAACCAAAGGTAAAATAACACTTTCTATTTACAAATTTGCTATTGATTTTCTACATCTTGGTACTAGCGAAAAGGATAATACAACCGTCACAAAAGAATAAGAGCTTATATGCAAGATAAATGTTAGATAATATGACTTGCTATCTCTTAGGTAAATGGCTTATTTCCGTATATAAATCTAGCAGCTCTTTAGCACTTTGTAACCAAGAAAATTTACTGGCTTGTTGTACAGCCGCACATTGTAAGGCTTCACGTTCTTTTGGAGAATTTGAAAGTGCTAACATATGCTGAGCCCAACCTTCTAAGTCATCTATAGCTAAAATTTTTGCAGCATTTCCTGCAACTTCTGGGATTGAAGTAGTGTTAGTCGTAATAGTTGCGGCCCCAAACTGCATGCCTTCTAATACTGGCAGCCCAAAACCTTCGAACAAAGATGGATATAAATTTGCAAAACATGATTGATAGAGCCACAGTAATTCATCATCCGTGACATATCCTGTTAAAATAACATTTTGCGCTATCCCAAGCTTTTCTAACTCTTGGTTAAAATCGTCCATAAGCCATCCTTTGCCGCCAGCAAAAACTAGAGGCATAGGTTCGCCACCTAATGCTAAATAACGTGCATAAGCTTTAGCTAAAAGCAATTGGTTTTTACGCGGCTCAATTGTACCAACAGACAACCAAAATTTACCTATTTTAATATTGGCAAGTTTAGCAGGTCTATTACCTTTTGCATTTACATCACTAAACCGTGAGCATGGGTATATTACTTTAATTCTATCCTCAGGAAAATATGGAAAAGTCTCTAGATAATGCTGCTTAGAAGATTCTGATATAGCAATAATCCAATCAGCAAAAATAGAAGCTCTAAATATCCCTGAATAACAACCAAAACGATTAATTTCTGTTGTCCAATTAGGGTTATGAAGAAAACCCATATCATAAAATGTATAAACTAGTTTGCTAGATTTAAGCTTTGTTGGACACCAAAAGTTATTCGCATGGATAATGTTTGGATTATTTAACTTATGCTCCAAATTTGAACTATTCCAAAAGTTGCGTGCTAGCTCTTTAGTTAAATGCCTAGGCCCATATTTACCTTTATGATATTGATTCCGTAATGGCATAAATCGATTAAAATAAAAATCTCCAAAGCTTGGGTATAGTGCAAAATTTATATCTTGTGATAGTTCTAAAAGATTTTTAATAATAGCATGCGCATAATATCCACATCCTGCTTTATTAGAGCCTGTTTGAGAGATATCAAATCCAACGTGTAACTTTGTAGGAAACTGCATTTTATCCACCATTTAAAAACCTAAGCCATTAACATAATAGCTAAAATCTATCTTAGAGCCATATTTAGGGAAATAAATATAACACAACATACAGTTGGATTGACAGCGCAACTACGAGTATTTATACCCAATATAGCTTAAAACATTGCATTTTAGAGTGTCTTGGGTATAAACTTGCAACAAGAAAATAAGAAATGGGTGCAGTTCTTTTAAAACGACAATGCATTGTAGGTTGGGCCTTGACCCAACTATAAAAGCTATGTTTTAAACATGCCGAAATAATTAACTTATGCGTGACAACGCACCATAACTCAATTTTTTTTGGCCGGTTTGCATCCATTGTTGGGCCAAGGCCCAACCTACCAGCGAAATTTATGTCGTTTTAAAAGAACCGCACCCATAGGAAATAATAAAATGGTGTTTTCCAAAATAGATAATATTCAACCAAGAGTAAGATATATACCGAGGTCTCTGCAAAATACAGATTTTTTAGCCATTTTAATTATAATGTGCGTCGCATTTTTGGCAAATATTGCTGGGTTTAAGTATGGCTATTATCCAAGGCATGATACATTAACTGTTTATCAATTTTTCTCCTATTTCTATAGTGAAATTATCCACAATAAAGAGATACCTCTTTGGTTACCATATACAGCTTATGGCATTCCTAGTGACTCTTATCTAATTTTTAGCTTTGGTCCTTTTCAATATTTAACTCTATTTATTGGTTATATTTTTAAAATTGAGAATACCTTGCGTCTATTTGTATTATCCTTAATTTTTGATTCGGCATTTTTAATGTTTGGCGCATATTTATTCTTAAAACATATTTTGCGTGATAAGTTACCTGTAATTATCGCCGTAACTTTTATAGGCCTTATAGCTCAATATGATGTCCAATTATATTGGAATTTTAAAATTCTATTGCCAATACCAATTAGCCTATATTTTGCACATAAATTTACAGAAACGTTAAACCCAGCATACGTGATCGCTGGTATTGCGAATTTACTTTTATGGTCATTTGGCTCACTAGCTTATGTTATGCCATTACAATTTTATACAATTTCTTGCTATTGTTTTTTTCTAATAGTTTTTACGCTTAAGCTTCGAGATATTAATAAAAATAATATACGCAATCTATATGAACGCGTAAAATTCCAAATGAAAAATAGAAAAAACCAAATATGCTGCATCCTACTTTTTATAATAATTGGTTTATGTATATCAATAATAATAACTATACAACATGTTGTTATAAATCAAATGACCTACAGCGCTAGTGCGGGTCGTGAACTTGACCTTAAAGTATCTGTACATTCATATATACATCACGGCGGCTATATTGGGTGGGGTAAAATTCTAGAAATGTTAAATGGTATTCCATATTGTGACAATTTTCTCTTACCTTTCACCGGTATAGTTTGTATTTCATTTGCGATAATTGGTATATTTAGTAAAAATAAAACTAAAAGTCATATCGCTTTAATAATGGCAACTCTATTTATTATTGCGTTTTCAGTTAAAAATACTTATGTTGCAAGAATAATCTACTATTTACCTGGAATGAATTTATTCAGGCACATAGCATATGTAATAACCATTGGGAAAGTTTTTGTTATTATGCTGGCTGGATTTGGTATTCAAACCTGTCTTGATAAAAACAATAAAAGTATTTTCGCCGAGAAAAATTGGTTAAACTTTATCGATAAACTATCCTGGAAAATAGCTATCCCTGCTATTTTGGCTATAATCTCTATAATGTCAGTTCCTTGGGATTTTACTAACTCTTATAGCTTAGCTAATTTATCTATAGCTTTAATGGTTTTAGGATGGGCTATTTTTAGTATAATTTACAAAATTAACAATAGATCTATTTGCAAATCTAATAAAGCATTTTGTATAGGATTGATTATTATTGGTATCCTTGAAATACTCCAATACAATAATATTTTGCAAGCAAGACAAGGCGTAAATGATAAAGTTACATTTGATAAATTATTAGCTACCAAAAGCATATATCAACCTAAGCGCATTCATCCCCAAAAAGACGTATATTTCTCTGATACAGGCGCTTATTATGGAATATCTGGTGATTATTTACAAAAAGATTTTATTCCATCTCTGCGCCAAGATTTAATTTCCGCAGATGTACAACGCCTACTAGAAATAAGGGAAAACAAAATAATGCCTATTTTCTTTGGCAAAAAAGTAAATGAATTCGATAATAAAATTTTAACAACTGGCGATCCAAAATTTGATGATGATTTACGTAGTTTTTTAGGAAATGAAACTTCAAAAATAAAATTAACCAATGATGTTAACTATGCAGAATCGGAAGAGGATACATTAGCAACGCTACCTAACGCTTCTCTAGATAGAAATCCAATAATCACAGCCCACCGTGAAGATACGGCATTCCAAAAAATTAAAAAGAATATAATTCCTTTATACACCGTAACTAACACATATTTCTCATCAAATAAGCATGAATTTCTTATAAATAACTTTAATGATACTCCTTTATGGCTAATCTATACTGATGCAATTAATAAACACTGGCATGCATATATAGATGGAATTAATAACAAAATTTTCCCTGCAAACCTAGCTTTTAAAGCAATACAAATTCCTCCTGGTAGTCACAAATTATCTTTTGTATTTCATAAATCCATTTTACTGTATAAAATATTTTTTATATTCCAAATATTGTTAGGTTTTGGACTGGTTGTAACGATAGTTTGTTATCCATTTTTTTACAAACAATTTAATTTTAGAGAAGAGTAACAATGAAAAAAGCCCTTATAACTGGCATTACTGGCCAAGACGGATCATATATGGCCGAATTATTACTTGAAAAAGGTTATACTGTTTATGGCTTTAGTCGCCAAGAAAGCTGGCTCAAGCAACATTATGCAAGTCATTTAAAAACACATATTAATATTTCATATGGTGATATGACAAATGGGGTTGATATTGCTAAAGTTGTAAACTACGTACAACCAGATGAAATCTATAACCTTGCCTCTCAATCAAGACCAAGTGAGTCTTGGAGCAGGGCTCCTGATACCTTGATGATAAATGGTCTTGGGGCCATTCATTTGTTTGAAGCGGTAAGATCTTTTTGCAAAACAGCAAAAGTATATCATGCATCTTCATCCGAAATGTTTGGTCGTACCCAAAGATCTCCTCAAAATGAAGAAACAGCTTTTGATCCAGCAAATCCATATGCGGCATCTAAAGTATATGCGCATCAAATGGCTCGAATTTATCGAGAAAGTTACGATTTATTTATTGCCAATGGCATACTTTTTAACCATGAAAGCGAAAGAAGACCTTTACATTTTGTAACACAAAAAATTGCCTATGGCGCAGCATGCGCTGCACTTGGAATTCTCAATTCTCCAGATATGAATGAAAAAGGTGAACCGATTGTACAAAACGGTAAGCTAGCCCTTGGTAACCTAAATGTTGCGAGAGATTGGGGCTATGCTAAAGACTTTGTATTTGCAATGTGGCAAATATTACAATACCCAAAAGCAGATGACTTTGTAATTGGCACTGGCAACTTACATACATTAAAAGAACTGTGCCAAACTGCATTTAGTTACGTTAATAAAGATTGGCAGGAATATGTATATAGTGATCCAGCTTTAATTCGGCCATTAGATGCTAACTTAACAGTTGCTGATGCATCTAAAGCTAAAAGGTTACTAAACTGGCAACCTTCTATTAGCTTTGACGAAATGATAGCAAAAATGGTTGACGAGCAAATTAATAAGCTTAAAAAAATTCAAATATCTTCTATCTCTAAGCCATCGGAAAAAATGATATAAAAAATGCAAAAAATTATCCTAGCAACAAGTAATACTGGTAAAATTCGAGAAATATCAGAGATATTAGAACCAATAAAATGTATCTCTCAAAAGAATCTTAACATTAACTCACCAGTAGAAAGCGGCCAAACATTCGTTGAAAATGCGATTATAAAAGCAAGGCACGCTAGCAAAATAGCTAACTTACCAGCTCTTGCTGATGATTCTGGTTTGGTTATTCCTGAGCTAAATGATGAACCAGGAATTTTTTCTGCAAGATTTGCTGGGGAAAATGCTAGTGATAAGGATAATATAAGGCTTGTTTTAGATAAAATAAAAAATAAAGGCTTAACAAGACCCAAAGCTTATTTTTATTGTGCCATAGTACTTATGCGTCATGCTAATGATCCAATACCATTAATAAGCACAGGACTATTGCCTGGTAAAATTAATGATTCACCGAAAGGTAAAAATGGCTTTGGTTATGATCCCATATTCTATCTTGAAGAATATAAATGTACTTTAGCAGAACTTGATAGCTCCACTAAAAACAAGCTAAGTCATCGTTTTCTTGCTTTGGAAAAATTAGCGCAGTACGTCAAAATTTTATAAAGTCAAACTTTGAAAACTGTGAAATCTACTTTTTTGTAGGTTTGTTAATATTTTGCATATCCAATAAAAACTCTTGAAAAGACGGTTTAAACAATCCAATTCCATAACCAGAAACGCTTAAATAATTAGTTGACTGCCAAGAAAAATATGACAGGTGCTTTTTTAGTTCTTTATCGACTCTTTTAAATGCTTGCGTCCATTCATAATCATTTTCTGCATGTGATAGCTTATTGTATAAGTTATCAAGCGAAGATCGCAGTTGATTTTGTTGATCTATAGGAAAATTTAAAATAATACGTTCAAGCTCTAGTAAATACAAAGACTTCTTTTCTGGAGTATTATTTTTAAAATATTGCAAACTTTTAGGCGTAATTAAACGTAGTTTTTGTGAATTACAAGTCGTTAATATTTTTTTCTGTTCGTCTAAATTTAAATTTTCTCTTATCGCCGATACTATCTTAGGTAAAAAATTAGGGGAATTCTTCAGGCTAAGAGTAAGTACATTGTCTTTATTCTCTTCATAAAGTAAAATATTTGAAGATGGACTATCTATATACCTATCAAGTGAAGTTTCATCCTTCGAAACAATAGCATTCCATAATGCTTTGGAATCATAATTTATAAGTGACATTGCAACTTTCGCAGCTGACTTTTTCACAATAGGCGTTATTTGTTGTTCCCTTAACAAATTTTCACGTTTACTTGCGTAAATACCCTTTAAATCCGTCACTATACTTCGAACATGCTTAAGTTTATTTTTATAGCCAGGATTTGCTATGACGTTAAGCAGTCCATCTAACATATCATTCCATAAATTATATATTTTTAATTGTTTATCTAAAGAATTTTTCTGATTAGCTTGTATATCTACTAATTCCTTTAAAGCATTAATATATCTGCCTAAATTTTTCTTATTTTCTTCTGGCAGCGCTGAAATTATGGAGCCTAATTCAATTAAGTGAAAATTACATTTTGCATCTATATTATCTGGCAAGCTTAAATAAAGAGCTAATTTTTTGTGCTCTGCTGTACTTAATTTTTTTATTTCTTGCATGAAATTATCGTGAGAATCTATGCTTTGTCGACGTATTTCATTTAAGTAATCTGATAAACTAGCACTTGATTGATTAATCATATCTGGCAATGATTGGTTTAACGGAATAGATTTTTCTTGTTCTCTTTCATTAATAAATCCTACCTCAGATATAGGTTCGGCTTCAACCACTGGCAAACTCTCATCAAGGGAATCAACTGGTTTCGCTACTGTTTCCTCAATATTAGGGGCTGATGGATCTTTGCTATCAATCAAATCCAAATCATCGGCTAACGATAAATATTGCTTTTGACAAAATAAATCAAAAGTATCAGGAGTTAATTGAGTTTCTATCTTCTTAAGAAACCGCATGCGCTCAACAGAACTCCATTTCGCTGTTATTCTAAATATCAAATTTACAAGTTTATTATCATCAAGATTACTAGCAACACTAATTAAACAATGGCCTTCAGTATCTTTTTTCAATAAACAATCAATTTGTGCATCCACGCCAGTATCATCGGAGTTTATAAAATCCAAAACAAAATCTTTAAATTCTGGTTTTAATTCTAATTCAGATAATGACCACCAATCTTCCATATACTTAACACTGCGATATTTTTCTTGCAAAATTAACGAATATTCATGAAATTTTTTAAGTGCATCTGGGTCATCAGAAAAATCATCTTTAGCCCTTTGCAGTAATGGCTCCCAGGAAGACGGAGACCAATCTTCGGCATTAATTAAGGCACAGCATTGGGTATAAAAATGCTTCATGCTGACCATTTTAGAATGATATTTTACCTGACTTTTTTTCCACTTACATTCATTAGCTTTATCCTCATATTGAAGTGCTTTTAAAGCAAATATTAATGGATAACTCTCTTTATTTAAATCACCCGATAAAATTTGGATTACAACTCGACACCCTATATTTTTTATCGTCTCAAACTGATTTTCTAATGGTAAAGAAATAATACATTTTAATATTTCATGAATAAGCTTAGCTTTTAAATCATGGTTGTTTATTCGATCAACGAACATTAAAGCATTCGAACCATATTTGTTTTTTTGCGTCAAACAAGCATTTATAACTTCCTTATCTTCAGTAGCTTTTAATAATGATTGTACATGTTCAGGATGATAGCGTGCGGCAAACATTAAAGCATTCCAACCATCGTTATCTGTTTGCGTCAAACAAGCATTTATAACTTCCTTATCTTCAGTAGCTTTTAATAATGATTGTACATGTTCAGGATGATAGATTGCGGCAAGCATTAAGG
>JAUIBC010000004.1 GCA_030427555.1 Gammaproteobacteria bacterium
ATCTTTTTGTTTTTATTGATATTTTTTCAATAAAACTGAAGATACTTCAGGCCAAGGCCCAACCTACAATGCATTGTCGTTTTAAAAGAACTGCACCCATATATTTTCAATTAATAATTAGAGTTAATCGTCAATACACAATATAGATACTAGGTTTTTTAGGATAATATGGTCTACTTATTGCATAACATATCCATAAACAATAAAATATGCGAGAATTTAATTTTTCTCAGAGCCAATTTATATGTCTATTCACCGCATTAAAGAGTTAGTAAAAGCTGATTTAACATCGGTGAATCATTTAATTTTAGACAAAATTAATGCTCAATCTGGTTTGATTGATGACCTAGGTAATCATTTAATTAAAAATGGCGGTAAACGTCTGCGCCCAATTATTGTTATACTCTCTAGTCTTGCTTGCAATTATAAAGGCCAAGATCATATAACGTTAGGAGCAATGATTGAATTTTTTCATACAGCGACTCTACTCCACGATGATGTCATTGATGATTCTTTATTAAGGCGAGGTAAAGAAACTGCTAATAGTATTTGGGGTTCAAAGGCAAGCATTTTAGTTGGAGATTTTCTTTTTACGCTTTATATAGAGCTAATGCTTGAAGTTGGTAATATAAAAATTATGCGTCTGTTATCTAAAATATCCACCGATGTCACTCGTGGCGAGATAAAACAACTTTATAATAAACATAGATACAACATAACCTTAGATGAATATTTTGACGTTATACGTTCCAAAACATCTCTATTATTTGGCGCATCAGCAGCAATAGGAGCAATTATTAGCGACTCTAGTCAGGAAGTGGAAAATTCCCTCTTTGATTTTGGAGTTAAGCTAGGTAATGCGTTTCAAATCATTGATGACATGTTAGATTATTGTTCTGATGCTGATACCATGGGTAAAAACGTTGGCGATGACCTTGCCGAGGGCAAGGCTACAATTCCTTTAATATATCTTTTAGAAAACGGTGATCAAGAGCAAGTGAGCCTTATAAAAAATAGCCTTAAATCTGGTGATATCACTAAGCTTCCAGAAATATTAAAAATGATAAACGATACCGACGCTTATGCTTATACAAAGAAAATAGCCCAAAATGAAATAGACAAGGCTATAGCAACTATAGACATACTCCCTAATTCAGAATATAAAGATGCTTTAATCGACATAGCACTCTACGCAATACATCGAGATCACTAGATTCTTTGTGTAACTCCTAATTAACTGGCAATTGTATTAAACCTTAATGCCACTTTTCCATAAAACGAATATAAAAACGGAATAAAATCATTGGCCGGACTTATTTCAGACTCTCCATATCCAGCGGTATAATTTGTCCCAATTTCAAACATCAAGTGACTATTCACATTTAAAGTGAAACCAACTGCAAAAGTTGGTGAGAACCTATATGCTGTATTTATTTCATCATTACGCCATACAGTAGCAATACCTGCTCCAGAATATAGACGAAAAGGGCTATCTGGAATAACTAGCATTACCTTACCAATAATCGAACCGGTTTGACTGTGGCTTATAAGCTTTATCATACCATCATGCTCAAAAGCAAATAAACTATCGTCATCAAAAGTAATAACAGCTTCTGGAAAATTCATATAATTAGCTTCGATAGCAAAGTATGGCGTTACTTCATAGCCACCAAAAAATCCCCATACAGCGCCTCCTTCTCTGACTAAAATAGGAGTAGATATGCTCATGGCATCATTACGGTTCTCTTCCGCTGGGACTAAACCTCTCCAAGTAGTAGAGCTACTACCACCAACACCGCCAATATAATATTTATTTTTATAAAGTTCCGCAATTGGTGGCGTTTTTGCATACATTAATGTTGTATAAGTAATACATAAAATACAAAATAAAATTTTATTCATACGTCAAATTAAAGAACTCTATCATAAGTTAATTACTTTAAATACTAAACACAAGCCTGTCCAGTACCACTACAAGATGTCGAATTAGACGTAAGTCCGCCTGATAGAAAACAATTCCAATCATCAATACATTCCTGAGCTGTAGTATCATGCTGGTACTCACATGCTCTTTGTAAAGAACCAAAAGTATCTATCATCCTCTTATATAATAATTGATAGTTAGTACACATCCTTCGTGGAAACCCGGAAGAGATACAATGACACTCAGCCGCTGTCTTAAAAGAATTACAAAATCCAGGGGAAGTAACCGAGGAAGCTTGTGGACATGAAGGTGAAGCGAATACATGTGAAGTTAAAAAAAATAGCAGAATTAATATTAATTTATTTTTATTATTCATAAAAAAAGCCATAAAAGTTATGCAAGTAATTACATTATTATATTTCTAGTAATCACACAAGTGTATTTGCTCAAGTAAAATAAAAATAGATAACTTATAGTAGTTAAAATCAAAAATAATATCCCTCTTCCCAAAATGTCTGCATCACTCAAATTACGTAGATTAATAACACCGAACCGCGTTATAAATAATAACATATGAAGATTCTATCGACATAGTAGCGATTTGCCAACACAATATAATTTGGAAAGAGAGCTATAAATACTTCCTAGAAATTATTCTTCGGTTAAACGAAAATATTTGGTACCAAAATAACGCTGAAGTTTTTTGCGAATTGTACCACGGCTAATGCCAAGCATTTTTGCAGCTTGTAATTGATTGCCACGACGTTTTTCCATAACCGCTTGTAATAAAGGGGGCTCGACTTCAGATAAAATCATATCGTATAAGTCTGTAATTGATTTACTTTTATTTTCAGCTAAAAAACGAGTAACTAAACCATACACTAAATCTTGTAAGCCTTGTTCTTGTGTTGAGCTTTCAATTAATTTTTCAACTTTGGTAACGCTCATAATAAATTTCCTTATTCTATTAACTAATAAATCCAAGCGAATACAATATAAGCATTGTATTCAAGATTTATTGTACCTCAAGGAAAATTGATTAGCTATACCTAAAATAGATTATTTTGGTTTTTTTTAACGCGAACTTAAGAGTAAGTTAGCATTTATAGGCCGGAAAAGCCGCGTCATTGCTTAATTTTGTATCTATATCTAAGTGATTTGATGCTAAAAATTTTTCTACTGTGATTTTATTATTCTGAATAGTAAACTTACTTGGATGAATATAATAAACTAGTTCTCCATCTTTTCTCTCATAAGCAATACAACTAATTGATTCATTAATTTTAATTTCTACCAAATGATTACCTGACCAACTTCTCATTTCATCAGCTTCCTGTTGAGATAAATTTTTAAGAGATTTTAAAGAGTAAACAGCTTTAGAACCTAGTAATAAATTACCGTAAATTGTACAACACCAAAGTTTTGTTCCACTTGATATCTTTACAACCTTAGAAGAAATCCCTTTTTGTTTAAACAATTTTTCTTGATCCAATAAATATCCACTGGTATGTGGTACGTGTATTGTATCACTGGGAAAAGCGCCCTTCTCATCATTTATCCAAGTGAAAAACGTTTGTCTAAGTTTAGGATATATTCGGCTTATTTTCGGGTAATTCGGTCTTTTAGATAACGTTTTTGTATTATTAAAGTAATTTATGAGCTATTATAAAACAATTAAATGTCTTTGTAAATAAGTTAGAACAGCGATTTACTAGAAGCTGTTTTCACCAAACTCCATGATGAAACAGCTTCTAAGATATAGCATGACTAACTAACTAATAACTCATTTACTCGACGCACAAAGTCAGCAGGATTATCTAATTGTCCGCCTTCTGCAATAACAGCTTGCTCAAATAATACAATCGTATATTGCTCAAACTTTACATCATCTTCAATCGAGTGCAATCTCTTTATTAACTCATGATCAGGGTTAATTTCAAAAATTGGCTTAGACTCAGGTAAACTTTGGCCTGCTGATTGTAAAATCCTCTGCATTTCAAAGCCCATATCATTCTCATCAGCAACTATACAAGCTGGAGAATCAGTCAAACGGTTAGTTAAGTGAACATCTTTAACTCTATTCTCTAGAATAGACTTAATTTGCTTTAACATTGGCTCTAAAGATTTTTCTTGCTCTTTAACTTCAGTTTCATCCACATCAAGATCAACTTTACCTTTAGATATAGATTGTAGCTTCTTACCTTCGTATTCTCCTAAATGGTTAGTTAACCACTCATCAATACGATCGCTTAACAATAATACTTCTATTCCCTTCTTTTTAAATATTTCAAGATGAGGGCTGTTTTTAGCAGCATTATGGCTTGATGCTGTAATATAGTAAATTTTATCCTGCTTATCCTGCATACGTGAAACATAATCATCCAAAGATACAGATTGCTCTTCAGAGTCACTTGCTGTAGTTGCAAAACGTAATAGCTTGGCGATAGATTCACGATTAGCAAAATCTTCGACTGGCCCTTCTTTTAAAACTAAACCAAACTCTTTCCAAAACTTTTTATAATTTTCAGGATCATTGGCACTCATCTTATCAAGCATACTTAATACCCGTTTAACGCAAGCTGAACGGATATTATCAACCTTTTTATTATCTTGGAGTAATTCTCTTGAGACATTCAAAGGCAAATCACTTGCATCAACAATACCTTTAACAAAACGCAAATAATTAGGTAAAAACTGTGCGGCATCATCCATTATGAATACGCGTTTTACATATAACTTTAAACCATGTTTTACTTCTTGATTCCATAAATCATATGGAGCATGACTAGGAATATATAAAAGACTGATATATTCATGTTTTCCTTCTACATGGTTATGTGCCCAACACAAAGGATCTTGGTAATCTTTAGAAATATGCTTATATAAATCTTTATATTGCTCATCAGTTATTTCTGATTTTTGCAAAGTCCAAAGAGCATTTGCTTTATTTACTGTTTCAAATTTAGGCTCTTTTGATTTTTCTTTATCTTCTTCATTCTCACTTGGCTCAGGCAACCCTTTCATATCAATTGGCCAAGCAATATGATCCGAATATTTAGTAATAATGCTGCGAATTCTCCAATCACTTAAAAATTCTTCTGCATCTGATTTAATATGTAAAGTTATTTCCGTACCACGAGTAGGTTTTTTATGAGATTTAATACTAAAATCACCTTCACCAGCAGACTCCCAAACGATACCATCTTCCGCAGGGTGTCCAGCTTTTCTACTTTTTAAGGTTACTTTATCTGCAACAATAAATGCCGAATAAAAACCAACCCCAAACTGACCAATTAAATTAGAATCTTTAACATCATCATTTGATAACTTACTAAAGAATTCTTCTGTTCCAGATTTAGCGATAGTTCCAAGGTTTTCAACCGCTTCATCCCAAGTTAACCCTATACCGTTATCAATTATTTTAAGAGTTTTAGATTTCTCATCAAAATCGATCACAATACGCAAATCAGAATCATTTTCATATAAATTTGCATCTGATAAAGCTAAAAATCGCAACTTATCTAATGCATCTGAAGCATTTGAAATTAACTCTCTTAAAAATATTTCTTTATTACTATAAAGAGAATGCACAACCAAATGTAACATTTTCTTAACTTCAGCTTGAAAACCCATTGTCTGCTGTTTTCTTGTCATAAATAATCTCCTACTTAATGAAATCTAACACGATTATAAAGCCATAATTCGCACAATACTTATCTGACAATCGATGGCATTCGGTTAAGAAAAGTGATAACTGGTTATTTCGTCTTTGCGAGCCTTGGCAAAGCAATCTAGTGTCCTTAAATGTCACTAGATTGCTTCACTTTGTTCGCAACGACAACAGTTTTTGCTTAACCGAATGCCATTATCTAATAATCCATTAATAACACGGACTTATGTATAAATGTATATTGGGATAAGAATAGAAAATTTCAAGCTTCATTAGACAAAGTTATCTTTAATTTATAATTTTTAAAGATGTCTTTACGAGAAACCAGATTAGCGGCCGCAAAAAATAAACATTTTGCGGCCGCTACTAAGACTATAAAGATGGATTCTTATTATAAAAACCCAATTACATATCAGTAATAGTACCTTCAAATACTTCTGATGCTAAACCAACAGACTCTGATAAAGTAGGATGTGGATGAATAGTAAGTGCTATATCTTCAACATCGCAACCCATTTCAATTGCAAGACTTGCTTCCGCAATTAACTCACCAGCATTAATTCCAACAATACCTGCACCTAAAATTCTCTTTGTATCTGGGCAAAACAAGAGTTTAGTCATCCCTTCTTCACGCCCCATACTCAATGCACGTCCACTAGCCATCCAAGGGAATACAGCTTTTTCATATTTGATACCTTGCTGTTTTGCATCTTTCTCTGTTAAGCCAGTCCAGGCAATTTCTGGATCTGTATAAGCAACGCTTGGGATACACTGCGGATCAAAATAATGTTTTAACCCAGATATAACTTCCGCAGCAACTTTTCCTTCAGGTATTGCTTTATGTGCAAGCATAGGTTGTCCAACTACATCACCTATAGCGAAAATATTTGCAACGTTTGTACGCATTTGCTTATCAACTTTAATAAAGCCACGCTCATCAACGTTAACCCCTGCTTTTTCTGCAGATATTTGTTTACCATTAGGTGAACGACCAACAGCAACTAATACTTGCTGATAACAAATTGGCTTATCTGTCGCATGTTCACCTTCCATAGAAACATAAATACCATCTTTTTTAGCATCAACAGCTACGACTTTAGTCTTTAATTTAAAAGTAACGCCTTTGTTTGTCATGCGCTTTTGTAATACTTTAACTAAATCTGCATCTGCTCCTGGAATTAATTGATCCATAAACTCAACAACAGTCACATTTACCCCAAGTGCTGAATATACTGTTGCCATTTCTAAACCTATAATTCCACCACCTAAAACTAACAAATCACCTTTAATATCTGCTAATTCTAAAGCTCCAGTTGAGCTGAAAATACGCTTATCTTCTGGAATAAAAGGTAAATTAATAGATGAACTACCAACGGCTATAATTGCATGCTCAAATTCTATCTCTACTTCTTCACTACCGCCTGTAACGACTACTTGGTTAGAATTTTTAAAACTTGCACGCCCAACAATAACTTCTACTTTACGGCGCTTTGCTAAAAGTTTTAAACCGCCAGTTAATTTTTTAATTACATTATTTTTCCAAGCAACTAACTTACTAGCCTCAATTTTTGGTGTGCCAAAACTAATACCGTGATCTTTCACTTCATTAGCTTCATCTAAAATTTTTGCCATATGCAATAAAGCCTTAGAAGGAATGCAACCAACGTTCAGACAAACTCCCCCTAACTCGCTATACTCATTCACTAATACAACATCCAAACCCAAATCCGCCGCACGAAAAGCCGCAGAATAGCCACCAGGACCTGCCCCTAAAACTACTGTATTAGTTTTAACTTTTTTTACCATAATAAAGCCTCAAATAATTAAAATTATAATAAAACACGCCGTATATCAGCTAAAGTATCACCAACAAATTTAGTAAATCTTGCTGCTTCAGCCCCATCAATTACACGATGATCATAAGATAAAGATAAAGGTAACATTAGTCTTGGAACAAAATTTCCATTTTCAAAAACAGGCTCTATGCTTGATTTTGATAGACCAAGTATCGCAACTTCAGGACTATTAACAATAGGCGTAAATGCAGTTCCGCCAATGCCGCCTAAACTTGATATTGTAAAAGTTCCACCAGACATATCAGCCGGAGATAGACCTTTATCCCGCGCTTTTTGACTTAGGCGCGACATTTCAATTGCTATTTCAGAAACAGATAATTTATCAACACCCTTAATAACAGGCACCACCAAACCATTTGGAGTTTCAACAGCAATACCTATATTAAAATAATTTTTATAAATAATATTTTCACATTTTGCATCAAGTGAACTATTAAATTGTGGAAATTCAGCTAATGCACGGCTCACTACTTTGCATACAAAAGCTAAAATTGTAAGTTTATAGCCTTTATCTTTAGCCTTAGATAATTCATTTTTACGAAAAGCTTCAAGCTCAGTTATATCAGCCTTATCAAAGTGTGTAACATGAGGAATAGTATTCCACGAATAAAATACTCCAGCACCTGTTAGCTTTTTAATCTTATTAAGAGCTTTCTTTTCGACCTCACCAAATTTAGTAAAATCAATATCCTTTGCCTGCATAACACTCGGACTAAAACCAGAAGAACCATTAGCTAGTCTTTGCTTAACATAAGCTTCTATATCTTCTTTACTAACACGAGATTTTCTCCCAGTACCACTAACATCTGCAAGACTAACTCCTAATGTATAAGCAAGACGTCTTGCTCCAGGACCAGCTAAAATTGTCTCATCATTATTTAAAACTTCTTGTACAGGTTCAACTCTTGGGGCAGGTGAAGATGGCTCTGTTTTTGTTATTTCTTGCGTGGAAATATCTTTTTTAGATTCAAGCTCAGGTTCAGATTTAACTTCAGCAACAGGCTTTGCCTCGGTTGAATCCGAGGTACAAGTTAAAAGTAAATCACCTTCAGCAACCTTATCTCCAAGCTTAACTTTAATTTCAGAAACAGTTCCAGCAATAGGAGATGGTATTTCCATAGTAGCTTTATCTGATTCAAGGGTAATCAAAGGGGTATCTATATCAATTTTATCGCCAGGCTTTACCAAAAGCTCGATTACATCAACACCCGATGCACCGCCTATATCTGGAACAAGAACATTTTCAATAACACTCATATGCCTCTCTCTAACTAGTTAATTAATCAGAAACTACGAAAGATCTATTAGCTAAAGCTTTAAAATGTTTAAGATCTTTCGTAAATCCTATTAGTGTGTAACCGGATCTAACTTATCAGGATCAATGCCATAACGCTTTATAGCATCGCTCACTAGTGTATTTTGAATTGTGCCATCTAATGCTAAGGCATGCAAAGCTGCAACCGCGATAAACTTAGCATCTACTTCAAAGAAATGGCGTAATTTCTGCCTAGTATCACTACGACCGTAACCATCAGTACCAAGACTTACAAACCTAGATTCAACAAAAGGTCTAATTTGATCTGCATAAATACGCATGTAATCAGTTGCGGCGATAACAGGACCATTACTATTTTGTAGCATTTGAGTTACGTACGCTTGCTTTGGTTTTGATTCCGGATGTAACCTATTGTACCTCTCAACGGACAAGCCATCTTTACGTAATTCATTAAAACTAGTCACACTCCATATGTCCGCAGAAATTTTATAATCTTTTTCTAATAATTCTGCAGCTTTACATACTTCGCGTAAGATAGTACCACTACCAAGCAATTGTACTTTTATTTTTTGCTTTTCCGTGGCTTTCTTTAATAAGTACATTCCTTTAATGATACCCTCTTCAACTCCTTTAGGCATATCAGGATGTGTGTAATTTTCATTCATCACAGTAATGTAATAAAAAACATTTTCTTGTTTTTCGTACATTTGCACTAAACCATGTTGAATAATAACTGCAAGCTCATATGCAAATGTTGGATCATAAGATATGCAATTTGGAATTGTTCCAGCCAATATATGGCTATGTCCATCTTGATGCTGTAGTCCCTCACCAGCTAAAGTTGTACGCCCAGCCGTACCGCCAAGTAAAAATCCACGAGCCTGCATATCGCCTGCCGCCCATGCAAGGTCACCTATACGTTGAAAACCAAACATAGAGTAATAGATATAAAATGGAATCATTACTTGTTTATTAGAACTATAAGAAGTAGCAGCCGCAATCCATGAACAAAAAGCACCTGCTTCATTTATGCCTTCTTCAAGAATTTGTCCATCTTGCGCTTCACGGTAATACATTACTTGATCCCTATCTACAGGCTCATATAATTGTCCTACCGGCGAGTAAATTCCGATTTGTCTAAATAAACCTTCCATTCCAAAAGTTCTACATTCATCAGGAACAATTGGTACAATTAACTTACCAATATTTTTATCACGTAATAATACTGATAAAACCCTAACAAAAGCCATCGTAGTTGAAATTTCTCTATCACCAAGGTTAGCAGTTACCGCGGAAAAAGCATTCAAATCTGGCACACTTAATTTGGCAACTTCTGTTTTTCTACAAGGTAAATAACCACCAAGTTTTTCTCTTTGTTTTTTTAGATATTGAATCTCTGGGCTATCATCGCCAGGCTTGTAAAAAGGCAAGCTATCTATATTTTCATCAGAAACAGGAATGCTAAAACGATCCCTAAATTCTTTTATTTGCTCAGCTGTCATTTTCTTTTGCTGATGGGTAATATTCATTCCCTCACCTGCAGCACCCATACCAAAACCTTTAATAGTCTTAGCTAAAATAACCGTAGGCTTGCCATTACTATTAATAGCTTTTGCATATGCTGCATAGACTTTCTGCTCATCAAGTCCGCCGCGATTTAAGTGCCAAATTTCATCATCTGTTAAATGTTCTACCATTTTTAAAAGTTCAGGATCTTTACCAAAGAATTCCTTACGCACAAACGCGCCATCATTAGCTTTATAACTTTGATATTCGCCATCGACACATTCATCCATACGCTTTTGCATACGTCCATCTTTATCCATTTCAAATAAAGGATCCCATTTAGAACCCCAAACAACTTTAATTACATTCCAACCAGCTCCAGCAAATAGAGCTTCAAGCTCTTGAATAATCTTGCTATTACCACGAACAGGACCATCTAAACGTTGTAAATTACAATTAATTACGAAAATAAGGTTATCTAGTTTTTCTCTAGATGCGATTGTTAACGCCCCTAAAGATTCAACCTCATCAGTTTCACCATCACCTAAAAACGCCCAAACTTTACGATTTTCATCAGCAATTAAACCACGGTTGATTAAATATTTTAAAAATCTTGCTTGGTAAATTGCTTGTAATGGGCCAAGGCCCATAGAAACCGTTGGGAACTGCCAAAAATCTGGCATAAGCCATGGATGAGGATAAGAAGATAAACCATCAACTTCAACTTCTTGGCGAAACTTATCTAATTGTTCGCTAGATAAGCGACCTTCTAGGAAAGCACGCGCATATATACCTGGCGATGAATGTCCTTGAATATATAACAAATCACCGCAAGAATCCTCGCCACCAGCACGAAAAAAATGGTTAAAACCAACTTCATATAAAACTGCTGCAGATGCATAGCTTGCAATATGCCCACCAAGCTCCGCCGCATACTTACCTGCTCTTAAAACCATTGCTACAGCGTTCCAGCGAATTAAAGCGCTAATTCTTTTTGACAGACCTTCACACGGTGGGATTTTTTTCTCTTCATAAGTCCTAATAGTATTTCTATATGGAGTATTCAGAGTTTTAGATAAATTAAGGCCATCAACACTCGCTTTATCTAATAAAGACTTTAAAATATATTCAGCTCTTTCTTTACCATCATTAGCTATTACTGACCTCAAAGAATCTATCCACTCTTGCGTTTCTATAGGGTCAATATCTTTAATAATTTCATGTACCATTTAATTTCTCCTAACAAGCTACTTTATAACCTGTTTAAAATCTTACCTTTGCATGATTGAATACATACACGAAAATCTTCCTGACATGAACAAATAACTTTGCGGCATTGTAGTAGATATTTAAAAGATTGCAAACTTTCATTATCAATCTTTCCGCAATTTATCTGATAAAGACATAGGAGTTGGATACTTTAAAACTACAACATATGAAGAAACAACAAAAGTTAAAATAGTGGTTGCTTGAATCAAATTAGCCGCAACATCTGAAATAACTTGAGAACCATATGCTATCGCTGCGACTAACAATGAAAACTCACTACCTTGACCAAGTCTTATGCCTACTTCCTTAGAAACTGATTTTTTTTCACCTGATTTATTTAATAATAAATAAAAACATAATGGTTTTATAACTAAAATAAGAGTTGCTAAAATTACTGCTGGTATAACTACTTGCGCTAAATAACCAAAATTAAAGGTTGCTCCTACAGAAAAAAAGAACATAACTAAAAAGAAATCGCGCAATGGCTTTAAACTTTCAGCAATAAACAATGAAATTGGGCTGGCAGCAAGAGCAACTCCAGCAACAAAAGCACCAATATCTTGCGATAAACCTAATTTATTTGCTAAAACTGACAAACCTAAACACCAAGCAATTGATAACAAAAATACATATTCCTGAGTTCTATCAAATTTAGCGATAAGTTTTACCAATACATATTTTTCAAAAGCATATGCAAACAACATTAATGCTGGTAGCGCTACGCATACCATAACTAAATCATGCCAGCTAAAGCTGCCATCTTGACCACCATTAATCAAAATCAATACAACTATAGCAATCAAATCTTGCATTAATAACACACTAATCATAACCTCACCAGTATGTTGATGATGCAAAATAGTAGTTGGCAACAACTTTAAACCAATAATAGTACTTGAAAACATCATGGCAGCGCCCAGAACTAAGGACTCAGTTACATTTAATCCAAACCAACGACCAATCAAATAAGCAAGAAATGCAAAAAATACAGAACTAGCTGTCGCAACCCAAGTAACTTTGCGCAACATATGAATTAAATTCTGTGGTTGCAAATGCAAACCTAGTAAGAACAACAAAAATATAATACCAACGTCACCAACAGAAGTAATGGCATCTAAGTCAGATATCCATCTCAAACCCCATGGCCCTAAAACTGCGCCTAGTAGTATATAAGCCACCAATAATGATTGCTTAGTATAAAGAACAACGGTAGAAAAAACTGCAGCACCAGCAAAAATCAAAAAAATTGTATAAAATACATTTGCATCATGCATATATAAACCTCTAATCTACCGCTTTTTAGGGGATGTTAACAATTGATCCTAGGCCTAAAACTTAAAAAAGATATTGCCTTACGTAAATTCCGTAATTCATAATACAAGAATTTCAATAAGAACCCAAAAACACTATTAAGGATACCACAATTTCGTAAATTTTCCGCTTTTAATTTAGAATATATTCGAAATTACAGAACAAAATATCATCAAATAATAAAAAACCCCGAAAAATCGGGGTTTTTTATCCATAAACCGATAAAATAATAAGCTTATTATTTCTTAGAATGTAAAACCTTAACATCCTTACGACAACTCTTCTTTCCATGGATCTTTGGAATCGTTACACATAGTATACCATTATCAAAAGTTGCGCTAACATGTTCCCAATCAGCAGATTTTGGCAAAGTAATACTTCTTTCATAACATCCATATCTAATTTCTCTATCAATGTAATGTCTAGTCTCAGTTTTTGATTGTATCTTTTCGCCACTTATAGTTAGATTATTATCATCTATACTCACTTTTATATTTTTCTCATCTATACCTGGCATTTCTACTTCTATACGAAAACACTGCTTTGTTTCAACAATATCCATTGATGGAGATATACTCAAATTCTCCAAATGCTCCAAACCAAAATTTGCAGGTTCAAAAAGATCATAGAAATGACTCATAGTCTTGTTTAGATCTTGTTGCAATGTAAGCAGTGGGTTAATCTCTTGATTTAAATGATTGTCTTTAGTTTTAACGGCACGATTTGAATGTTTCATAACAGCCTCGCTTAAATTCTAATAAAAATTATACCTATATATTAAAATTTAGACTATTACACCATATTGTCAAAATAATAAACAACAAAAGCACGCGATGATACTTAGAAAATTACGTTACGAATCAAGCGATTAAGCAAAAATAGCTAAGGTCAAATATTATGCAAAGTATGACATTGTTCAATTATAACTTTCAATCTTGGTTTGGGAATATTTAACTTCTTAAGAAGTGATATATCATCGCTAATAGTCTTACATAATATAATATTATTCTCTAATAATTTTGCTATTTCTGATTTTGTAAAATTAGTTATACAAGTTATTGGATACAAACCAGAAAATTCAATTTGTTCTTTTAAACTACCTTTTTCCGGATAATCCCAAGATATCAAATGCATTCCTACGCAGCGCCCATATTGCATAGCATCTTTGGTAAATCTAGTATTAGTTACAAGCCATCCGTCAACTCTTTCTCCTGGTGCTTTATGATAAGCCTGTACAATATCATCAAATCTGGCCTTAAAATATAACGGAATTTTGACATCGCTTTTTAAACCTAAACGATTGTGATACTTACATTCAACAAAAATTCGTTGATTACTCCTTTTTGCCACAACATCAACCTCATGATTAACACAATGACCTTTAATAATCTGGTCATTTAATACCTGAAATCCTTGATGACGTAAAATTTCAGCTACAAATCTCTCAAAAGAAAATCCAGATTGTCCTAATAACATAATTGCACGTTTCAAATGATATTTGGCTGCTATAGTTTTTGATTTTTTACGCAAAATACGAAAAGCAATACGATATATTTCACGTGTGGACATCCCATTTACTAACATATGTGATACTTCGTGCACAATATCTTCAATGAGAGACTTATCTGCTCCAACCCTCTTTAATGACCTATATATTCTGTTAGGTTCAAACAATACTCGCTCTCCTGAAGCTTTAATAATCATAGTCATAATATACTTTTCCAATCGCCAGCATGAGAGCTTGATGTTGTCAAGCAATCTATAATGTCATAACCTATATCTATTCCATTAGATATATGCGGTATCGTATTACAAGTTATAATTTTTTTAACGCCAGAAGAAATTAATTTTTGATAAGCACCTTTCGCAAAAACAGCATGCACGCCAATGCAAATTGGCGGTTTCATTTTCAGTAATTTTAAATGCCCTGCTGTTTCAATCATGGTCATTCCGGTAGAAATAATATCATCCACCAAAACTGGTACAGAATCACGGTGATTTTCAATGTTAGGTATAGATACTTCAATCTTACTATCACCTTTTCTAGTTTTTTCTAAAATCAGAAAAGGGGCATTCGCTTTATTGGCTATTTCTTTAACCCATTGAATGCTTTCAGCATCTGGACCTATAAGAATTGGGTTTTTGACGTTATCATAAATCCATCTGGCAATGATATTAGTCGCATGTAATACTCTTGTTGGAATTTTATAAATATCCTTTAAAGTATGCCACCTATGTAAATGAGGATCTATAGTTATCAACGCATCAAAATAATCGGAAATAAGGTTCGCAAAATATGTTGAAGTTACTCCTTGACCTGGTTCAAATATTTTATCTTGACGCATATAAGTAAGATAAGGTGCAATAAGTACTACACTAGAAGCCCCTAAAGATCTTACGGTTTCTACGGCAAATAACAATGGTAATAACTTTGCATTTGGATGATGTAAGTTAACAATAAAAACAACCTTGCGATCAGCAACGTTAGAATCTACTGTAATAAGAGTTTCTTCATCTGGAAATTGATGCTGTGTTAACTTACCTAATTCATAATTACATTCATTTTGAATAAACATAGCTAACTTATGTGTATCAAATAATGAAAAAATAATAGGGATTTGTTTCACATACTCTCCTCAATTTGGAAAATTTCATGTCCTTGCTTAAGAAAATCAAGAGCATAATTAAGCTCTCCTCGAGTTTCTGCATAAATTTTAAAAAGAGGTTGTGATTTACATACAATTGAATTCAATGGAGTTAAAAGTTCAACTCCTGCCGCCTTTGATTTAGGCGCACCGGCTAACTTTGCAACTCGCGCAATATAACGATTATCAATATTTACAATAGTTCCTGAGCATTTGGATTCTATTGTATGAGTTAGATGTGCCTTAGTTATATCTCGCATTCCTCCTTGGGCAATACAAATGGCTTGAAATTTTTCAAAAGCTTTACCGCTGTCTAAAATATCTGTCGCAATTTTTACCCCTTGTCCTGACGAAACATTTGGCGAAAACTCTATTATTTCTCCCGCAATATTTAATGCATGCTCTCTTAAATCTTGCGGCGCATCCTCAGCACATCTAAATACACTTAGAATATCCAATGCTTCAAGAACTGGACCTATACCACGACCAATAGGTTGCGAACCATCAGATAATACTATTTTTATTTCTATACCAAATTCTTTAGCAACTAACTTTAAAAATTTTGCCAAATATTCTGCACGCGCAATTGATCTAATTTTTGCAGTTGTTCCAATTGGCATATCTATAACAAGATGAGTAGAACCTGCCGCAATTTTTTTTGATAAAATGGATGCAACCATTTGCTCTTCGCTATCAATATTTGCTGTCCTTTCAATACGAATCAGCAAATCATCGGCTGGACTTAATGCCATAGATCCACCCCAAACGATACATCCATTTTCTTGCTCAACAACTTTTCTCATTGTTGGAATATCTAAATTAACAGATGTAAAAACCTCCATAGTATCTGCTGTTCCTGCAGGAGAAGTAATAGATCTTGAAGATGTTTTGGGAATCATAAGACCAAATGCTGCAACAATAGCAACTACTATTGGAGTGGTTCTGTTTCCAGGTAATCCACCTACACAATGCTTATCCACAACAAAAGGCGAATTCCACTTTAATTTTTTTCCTGAATCAACCATAGCTCGTGTCAAATCAAGAACTTCTTTTTTAGATATCTTATCCCCAACACTTGCAGCAATATACATTGCAATATTAATATCTGAAAGTTGTCCTGACACAATATCATCAATAATATGTTTTATCTCTTCGGTTTTTAACTCATGCCCATATACTTTAGAACGAATATAACTAATTGAATCAAGAGGCATTGGATGACTAACCGATATTTGACTACCTTCTTTTGCAGATAACAAGTTCCAAGCATACTTAGATAAACTAGCTTCATTATGCCTTAATAAATTAGTTTCTACCGTATTCAATGTCGCAATAATAGAATGACCATTCAGTGTTACTCGAACTCTTGTACGCGCATCAAAACCTTCTGATTTACAAATATGACAATCTGAACGCATATAAATAATAGGTTCTTTATATGTATTAATTCCTAAGTATTTAAGAGTTAACTTAGATTTTTTATCTTTCACGATAATTTCTCAACTTGTTGATATTTAGGAATAATACACGACCAACCTAGTTTGGATTCTATTTTATGCTTTAATGCCAAAGCAGACTCCGGTTCCCCATGAGTAATGAATGTTTTCTTAGGTGATTGTCTAAAATGCCCCAACCATTCAAGCATTTCTTCATAGTCAGAATGCGCTGATGTATTCCTAATCGCATCAACTTCTGCGTTAATCGCTAACATACGGCCATGCATTTTAATAGACTTTTTGCCATTTAATATATCAGCCCCACGAGTCCCAGGAGCTTGATATCCAGTAAACAAAATAGTATTACGTGCATCCATTGCATAAGCTTGTAAATGAAACAAAACACGCCCCCCTGTTATCATTCCACTAGAAGAAATAATAACTTTTGGACTTTTATCAAAATCAAGCTCCTTAGACTCTTCAACCGTTTGAATATAAGTGACAACTTCTGAAAGTTCCGTGCACTCAGAAGTTGTTAATCGCAGATCTTCCATATGTTGACATAAAATATGTGTTGCGCTAGTTGCCATTGGACTATCTAAATAAATAGGAATTTGCGAAAACGCGTTTTCTTTTTTTAATTCTGCAAGATAATGCAAAATAGCCTGCGAACGTCCGACAGCAAATGCCGGAATAATTACAGAACCACCTCGGTTTATAGTTTTATTAATAATATTTTTTAATATAATTTTAGGATGATCTTTTTCATGCAGCCTATCGCCATAAGTTGATTCGGTAACAAGATAATCTACTTGTTGTATCAAAGTTGGTGATTGCATTACAGAATCTCGCATGCGCCCTAAGTCACCGGTAAAAAGAAGAGATGTACCTTGATGCTGAATATTAACAAAAGAAGAACCTATAATATGACCCGCAGGAATAAATTTAAAGCTGATATCTTTATTAAGTTTTATAACAGAATTATATGCTTGTGGTTTGAATAAGGTTAACGCTTTTTCAGCATCTGGCATTGAATAAAGAGGAATTGCCAGATTATGTTTTGAGTAATTATATTTATTCGCATGGCGCGCGTCTTCTTCTTGAATATGCGCACTATCTGGTAATAATATTCCACATAAATCTTTTGTCCCATGAGTACAATAAATTGGACCATTAAACCCATTTTTAACTAATAATGGCAAATAACCTGAATGATCAATATGAGCATGTGTTAAAATTACAGCATCAAGAATTTTTGGATCAAATGGAAGAGGACTCCAATTACGCAACCGTAATTCCTTATACCCTTGAAAAAGACCACAATCAATAAGAATCTTCCGATCGTCAAAAGATAATAGATATTTCGATCCTGTAACTGTACCAGTCGCCCCCAAAAATGTAATATCCATCATAAATTCCTTGAAAACTTATAATTAAAGCTTAGCAGAAAATAATTTTCTAAGATAATTTAGGTGATGCACTTAATTTGTTGAAATGATATTATAAGTTTTCAGTTAATCCAGGGATTAATTAATAATAGGCTTTTAGATAATTATAATGAATAATTTTGAAATACTACTTCGCCGTTTTAAAATAGCTTTGCAAAACAATTCTCTAGATAAAGATACATTATATAAATGGCTCTTTACAGAAGAAGAAGGTATGTCTTACGCACATCATTTGCTACAAGATGCAACTGCTGAAAATATTCAATGGATATTTTCATTTGTCTCTGATTTTTCTGAAGGGAAAATTTTTAATTTTTTAATGCTACGTGATTTAGAAGCAAACACTATCGGGCATATAATATGCTGCCAAGCTTTTTCTGATAAACATGACGTTATCGGTTCACAAATATTAAAATCTTTTTTGAACTGCATCAAAAAGCTTCCTATAGAATGTAGACAAGATCTTGTATCAACACATAATCAATCAGGACAATCTATAGATGATATAATAAAGCAAACGCGCGTTGATGAGGTTAAAAGAGAATACCGTAGAGCACTTAGAAATCAAAATGTGTTTACTCCTATACCGCTAGAAATCTTTATTCCCGTAGCAAATCCGCAAATAGACCATATAAGAACTCCAGTACCACAAAATAAAAAACAACCTACATTTAGTGGCTTTTTAGCCGACTCGAAAAATCAACAACCAACCAGCAAGAAATCAAGCCTTCCTCCTTTACCAAAGATAAACTCCCATAGAAAAAGACTTTCTTATTTGGCTAAAGATTTAGCACCAGAACAAATAGAAAAAATAGAAGAAGAACCATTCACTCTCCCCCATAAATTTTAACTAAATTCACAACGACCAAAAATTCTATAAGCAAGCAACTTAGCACACTCTGTCACAGCAGCGCCAACAAAAGCATATACCCAAACAAATATAGCCCATCTCCAACCAATAGGCGCCATTAAAAAACCATAAGCAGCAATTAATGTAGCCAATATTTGTGTGCCAATCACGGCTATTAATAAAATTGGCGCTGGACGTATACTCCAAAATGGACCGCGTGTACGTGTTAGAAAAATAGTCATATGTCCTGCAACAGACATTTTTAAATACATTAATGTTTGCAGATGAGACTTATCAAAATTAAAAACACGATCCCCTAAATAAAACAAACCAAAAGAAGCTATAGGACCAATTAACCCCATAACCGTTGCAACACCTAGTACGATACGCATATTCCAAGACTCTGGTTTCTTTTGGTAATGAACATTGTCATATGCAATTGACAAAATAGCGCCATCATTAAGTAATGCCAACATAACGATCATCACGGCAGTGAGCGGATAAAAATTAAAACAAAGAATAGCAAAGGTCATAAATATAAGCACACGCAACGTTTCCGCAATACGATAAATAGCATAACTATTCATACGCTGAAAAATTTTTCGACTTTCTTTTATCGCCTCTATAATAACTGATAATCCAGGAGTCATAAGCACAATTGAAGCCGCGGCTCTAGCTGAATCTGTTGCCCTTGATACAGCAATACCACAATCAGCCTCTTTCAACGCAGGAGCATCATTAACTCCATCACCTGTCATGCCAACAATATGCCCTAATTTTTGTAATATCTTTACAATTTTAAATTTATGCTCAGGAAATACTTGAGCAAATCCATCAGCCTCTTCAACTATCTCTATTAACTTTTTATCGTCTGGTAAATGCTTGTTTTCAAATACACTGGCCGCGAAAATATTTTTCCCAATTCCTAAGTTATTAGCTGTTTCCAAAGCTATTGGCAACTGATCTCCCGTAACCATTTTTAGTTTGATTCCCATATTTAATGCTGTAACAATCGTAGCATTAGCATCTTTGCGTGGAGGATCAAACAGTGGTATGACTCCAAGAAACTGCCATTGACCATTTTTATCAGTTCTCGCAACACCTAATGAGCGAAAACCACGCTTAGCGAATTCGTTAATTGCGTTGTCTACCATTAATTTTATTTGTTGAGCATTAATTGATAAAGACAAAATTACCTGCGGCGCTCCCTTCGCCACCCTAAATTCAAGACCATTTGCATCTTTCACTGTCACTTCTGTGCGTTTATGCACTGGATCAAATGGTTGAAAATTAGTAACCGTATACCCTATCAATGCTTCTTTGTTTTTAAGGCCCCTTAAAACAGCTTCATCAATCGTATCATGATTGTCTTCGCGAGATGCTAGTGCTGCATTAATAATTATCTCTTCGCAAGAATATTTGCCTACACTAAATGGCTCGCCTAACGTTAATTTATTTTGAGTTAAAGTGCCAGTTTTATCAGCACACAAAATATCTACTCCTGCTAATTCTTCAATAGCGGCCAAACGTGTCACAATGGCTTTTTTTGACGCCAAAAGACGCGAACCAACAGCCATAGTTACAGACAATACCGTAGGCATTGCAACTGGAATCGCAGCCACAGTCAGTACTAATGCAAATTGCAATGTAGTTAAAATAGGATCTCCTCGAAGGATAGCAACCGAGATAATTCCAGTTACTAAAACAAGAGCTAAAATAATTAGATAATTTCCAATCTTCAAAACAGCACGTTGAAAATGACTAACCGTACTAGCTTTTTCAACTAACTCTGCTGTCTTACCAAAATAAGTACTTCCACCTATCGCATAAACAAATGCATCAGCTTCACCTTGACTAATAATAGAACCTGAAAATACCGCTTCGCCAAAACTACGCTCAACCGGTAGTGATTCGCCAGTTAATGAAGATTGATCAACCTCAACCGAGTCTCCTTCTAAAAGACGAACATCCGCTGGAACAATATCGCCCATACGCATACGAATTAAATCTCCAGGAACCAAATCCCGTGCGGATATCGTTATCCAATGACCTCCACGCTTTACTCGAGCCTTCATAGCAAGCTTTGCTTTCAATGCTGCAATAGCATTTCCGGCTTGATATTCTTCCCAGAATCCAACAACAGCATTTGAAAAAAGTAAAACTAAAATAATGAAAAAATCTGGCCAATGCTGTACTAATAAAGACAAAATAACAGCTATCTCAATCATCCATGGAATTGGCCCCCAAAAATAAGTAAAAAACTTTAAAAATGGATTATATTTCTTTTCTTCAATTTCATTTGGACCATATTCGATATGGCGTTTCTGAGCTTCTACTTGACTTAAACCATCTACTGAAGTATTTAACTTTGCATTCAACACATCCATTGAAACTGATTCCAAATTTTCATCTATGCTAGATGCAGATTTAAAAACATTCCGTTGTTTATTATAAAGTTTCATAATAATTACTCTTGTATAAGTTAATAGCATCTTGTCCTGTATTACAGGTCTAAGACCTGTAATACAGAAATACTTACTCCTTACGAAACTACATTTGCTAATGATATTTCTTGAGGTTCCTCAATTAATATTGGCACTTTAGGATGACTAAAAAATCTATTTGATGTTTTCAACATATAACTACAATATTGAGAATATCCACAAGATTCAATTACTTTACTCTTAAGAGAATTATTGTCACAAGTATTAGATATAAAATATTTACGGATATTGCTCAAAGAAGGAATTAAACTCCTTATCGATGCACGAGATAAAAATTGAGATAAACTGTTTTCTAAACGCTCTAATATCGGCATAAATTTAAAATTAAAATCTTTAAATCCTTGTAAAGTACCATAAAAAATACCAACAACTCTAACAAAAGCTCTTGCTGTAGATGGATTAGTTAACGGTTCTAACTGCTTATACAATTCTTCATTAAAAATTAATTCAATATTATTAATGCTGGTTATAAATTGATTAATATAATAATCTACCTCATCTAAAGGTTCCTCATCATCAAGCATAGTAATTATGCTTCTCGCAATATGCGCAGATGGCCACATATTATTACCAAAAACCAATTTATCAGCTAAAAAATTAACATATATTTTTTTTGTCAATGACAAATATGACACTTTGTCACAATATACTTTTACTAAATCTGTCGAAGGAAAAATACCATAACAAAAAATATAATTTAAAATATTCGCGGTTGCTTCTGGTGTTTGTTGATCACGAATTATTGCATTCAAACAAAAATAAGTTATCTTTGAGGATGGCTTATAAATTCTTGGATTAATAGATATAATCTCAAGAGCATTATTAAGCCCATTTATATTTTTATGCTCATAAAGCTTGCCCACTAATTCAAAAAAGTACTCTGTACCTCCTAGCAAACTATAAAACTTATTAAACGAATTTATAAGAGATAAATTATCTGTAATAGATAAGTTTTTTAAATAAAATCGAATTTCATCTACTCTTAAATAGGCTTTTAAACTATTGGATGATAATTGAGCTTCATTGAAGCTATAAAAAATGTTTTTAAAATTTAAAATATCATTAGTATATGCATTGGCAAGTTCAGATGAGTTAAACATAGAGTAAATTAAATCTAGTGCAGAAGCCAAGCCTTCTTTATAGTCACACTCCCAAGCATCTATTTTTTTTAGATAATCTTGTGCTTGCTCAATTCTTGATAACGCCCCTATCTCAAATAAACGACAAATAATAATCGCAGTAAAATCTGGTTTATATTGATCTTTAATAAGTATGTCCACACAAGTTTCTGCAATTTCTGGAGGTAACTTTTCTATTATTTCAAATTTGTAAAATAGTTTAATGCCATAAAAGAGTTGACTTATGCAAGGAGATTCATCTACTTTGCATTGTTGCTCTTTTGTGAATTTTTTTCTTAAAAATAATCTTATGTTCATTTTCAATCTATCCTAATCCCTAATAGTTTAAATTACAGAACTTCCCCAGACTTTAATTTTTACAGTCTACCATTTTGATGATCATAGAAACAATGCTAAATAATAAATCTCTATTACCAGGCCTATAAGAATATGGTTCTTCGAAAAAGATCTAATATATCCAGATAAAACTAATCTAAAGATTTCTCAAAAACAGCCGAAATTAATAATAAATATTAAATTTGGTGACGATATGTATAATAAAATAACAACAATTATTGCATCATTAATTTTTTGCATTAGTACAAGTACATTATCAGCTACAAGATACGGTGAAACTTTATGTGAAAAACCTGGTTATTATTGTATGAAAGTAAAACCAGGCGACACCTGGGAAAAATTATTTCCAAACCCTCAACATCGCGATATCGTAAAGCGGGTTAATCGTATGAATGTACGTATATACGCTGGAATGACAATAGCAGTCCCCAAAAATATCAACGAAATAAGCATATATGACGTCTCTCCTTTCCCACGTTATGTTCCATCAACAGGTGAAAAAGTTATTTATGTAAATCAAAAAGAATTAGCATGGGGTGCTTATAACGAAGAAGGTGAACTCGTATGGTGGGGACCAATATCAACTGGTTCAGGTCATTGTCGCAGCCTTGATGGCAAATGTCTAACACCTCCAGGATCATTTAGAGTAATTAACAAACAAGACATAAATTGCATATCAACAGTTTTTCCAATTAGAAAAAACGGCGTAAATGGCGGCGCTATCATGCCTTACTGCATGCACTATTATAGAGGTTACGCATTACATGGCAGTAACTCTGTTCCTGGTTACCGCGCAAGCCACGGATGCGTGAGAATGTTTATTGAAGATGCTCGTTGGCTTAATGAAGAGTTCATAACTCTACCTGATGAATATGGTTTTAAAGGAACTAGAGTAATTGTCAATGCAGTCTAAGAATTCATTTAACCAAAACTTATGCAAAAATATAGATTTCGCGTAAGTTTTGGCTCACATTATCATCGCAAATACACCACTTATTCCTTTAGATTTTAAAAATCTCTCAAATAATTTAGCATCTTTTTTATTCATAAAAGGTCCAACCCTAACCAAATAACTACCGACATCATGAGTAATAAATACCTTATTATGAGTATAACTCTCAAGCTTATTTTTTAGCTCATACGCGTATTCTTTGGATGAAAAGGCCCCTGCCTGTAAATAGTATTGCGCCGGATGCAAACTATTACTAATTGCCTCAACTTCTACTCGTGCCGTACCATTTGTAAAAATATCAAGTTCTTTTGCTGCAGCATAAGACAGATCTAAAATCCTTTCGCTATGAAAAGGCCCCCTATCATTAACCTTAACTATCGCTACCTTACCATTTTCTAAATTTTTAACTCGCACATAAGTTGGCAATGGCAAAGTTTTATGCGCAGCTGTTAGCTGATACATATCGTATGGTTCACCACTTGAAGTAAGCTTTTTATGAAACTTAGTACCATACCAAGACGCTATTCCTCTAGATTTATAACCTTTTGCTGTTAACATAACCTCATAATCTTTGCCATCAACAGTATATGTCACACGATTTCCATACCTACTCAACGGCAAATCATGGGGTTTTTGTGCTACATAAGATATTGGCTTAGGATCTGTGGGAGCAGCATCTCGAACTTCGCTAGAAATAAAATTTGATTTTTTTTCTATTAAATAAACATTGTCAGATTGACTCTTACAACCACCTAAAAAAATTAACAAAACAATATAATAACAAGCATTGATTTGCATAATTATCCTTTTTAATTTTTTATAATCTACATTTGTATATAATTCAATTTTTGAGCCATAATAAATCAAATTGATTATGGCTCAAAATGAAATGCAATCTATATTAGTATACAAAATGACAATAAAATTAGATATATGGATAGTAATCTCAAATTGCATCAAAGTTGCATTTTGAAGTATCTTGGGTATATGTTAAGATTATGAAAAATTTTAAACTAGGTACTGAAATGCTAAGAAAAATTATATACCAAATTAAAATATTAATTTTTATAAGTTGTGCTATAAATTCTCACTCCATCATTGCTGATTCTATTGAAAAATCTATTCTTAAAACACCTACGACTAATGAGTTGCCACCTACCATTATTCCGTCACCACCTAATGTAAACGCCAAAGCTTATATATTAATAGATGCAAAAACTGGCAAAGTAATTACCGAAAAAAACAGTGAAACACGCTTACCACCAGCAAGCCTAACTAAAGTAATGACTCTGTATGTAGTTTCAAAAGCTCTAGCAAGCAACCAAATTCATTTAGATGATTCTGTACGTATAAGCAAAAATGCTTGGAAAATTGGTGGCTCACGCATGTTTGTTAAAGAGGGACAAATGGTAAGTATCGAAGACTTACTAAAAGGAATAATTGTTGACTCTGGGAATGATGCTTGTGTAGCAGTTGCTGAACATTTAGGCGGCAGCGAACAAGGATTTAGCGAAATTATGAATAACCAAGCCCAAAGCCTTGGCATGCTTAACAGCCACTTCACAGACTCTACTGGACTACCAAATAATGATTTATATAGCACGGCCAAAGATCTAGCTACTTTAAGCCAAGCTATTGTCAATGATTTTCCTCAATATTATCACTGGTACAAAGAGAAATGGTTTACGTTCAATGGTATCCGTCAGCCTAATAGAAATCGTTTACTCTGGCGAGATAGTCAAGTAGATGGTATCAAAACCGGACATACAAACGATGCGGGATACTGCCTAATTTCATCTGCAAAACGTGGCGACATGCGCTTAATTGCTGTCGTACTAAACTCTCCAAGTGAAAGCACGCGCGCAGATGATAGCGAAAGACTTATAAATTATGGATTTAGGTTTTATGAAACTCGCCATCTATATAAAGCTAATCAACCAATTAGCAAAATTCGTCTATACAAAGGAAATAATAAATCTGTTAAAGTAGGACTTCTTAATGATCACTATATAACTATTCCAAGTGGTCAATATAAAAGTTTAGCTATATCTTCAAATACACCTGAATTTTTGGAGGCGCCAATCAAAAAAGGCCAAAAAGTTGGTGAACTAATAATTAAATTTGATGGTAAAATACTTGAAAAGAAATCTCTACATGCTCTGTCAGATGAAGAAACCGGAGGTTTTTACACAAGAGCTATTGGCGCAATGCAAATTATATTTGCACGCTGGTTTGGCTAAAAAATGAATAAAGATATATCACTACTCGAATTTCCTTGCGACTTCACAATAAAAATAATTGGTAATAACTCTATTAATTTTGAAAAGGAAATTCGCAGTATTATAAATAAGCACTTTGCAAACGGCAAAGAAATAGTAATTACTTGCAAGGAAAGTAAAAAAAATAATTATATTGCAATTACCGCAACTATTTTTGCAGAATCAAAAGAAAAACTAGATGCCCTATATTTAGAATTAACTAAACATCCTGAAGCAAAAATGGTGCTCTAATGATAATACGTGAATTAGGTATCCAAGATTACCAAGAAACTTGGCATGCAATGCGCAAATTTACCCAAGAGAGGACACCAAACACCCCAGATGAACTATGGTTACTTGAACACAATCCGGTATATACTCAAGGACAAGCTGGAAAAGCAGAACACATATTAAACCCAGAAAACATCCCAATAGTTCAAACAGATCGCGGTGGACAAGTAACATATCATGGACCAGGGCAATTAGTTGGATATCTACTTATGGATATTTCCACAAAAAAAATAGGAGTAAGAACCCTAGTATGCACACTTGAACAAATTATTATAGACATGCTACAAGAATATAATATAGAAGCTACCAGAAAAGAAAAAGCTCCTGGAGTATATGTATCCACTAAAAAAATTGCATCTATTGGTTTAAGAATAAAAAATGGTTGCTCATATCACGGTGTTGCGATAAACGTCAATCCAGATTTAGAACCATTCAAAGGCATCAATCCATGCGGTTATAAAAATCTAGAAATGACTAAAATAAGTAATTATTGCAATAATGTAACTGTTAACCAAGCACAACAACTATTCATTAAACATTTTAACAAGAATTTTATAAAATAAATTATATCTACTATCGTTGTGCTACCATCCCTCTAATTTTAGAACCAATTGTCCGCGCCAAGTCTGCTATTAGATCTCTAATTTTAAATCTCAATGGTTTATACTCTTGAGTATTTAAACTTTGAGATTCATGGTTTATTTTATTAGAATATTTTTTATCATTATGCGGTCCTTTTTTAAGCAATGCTTTAAATGTTCCCTCGCAAACTGGAGCTGCATTCCTAGTTGCAAAGTACTTAAGTGGTGTTAACATGGCTATATCAAAATTTAAGTTGGGACATAATGTTACCCATTCTGCAAAACATTTTTCATCCATTTCACTACGACCGTATCCTGATTTTGTATTGCCTAATTGACAATAAGCAATTGACATCATAGCATTTGTAAGATCGGCTGCTCCTTCTGCCTTTTCATGATACCCTTCATAAAACATATAACTAGTTCCACAAAATAAAAGTGCTTTACTAGCCCCAAATACAAATCTAGAAGAATACTCAGGATTACCTCGTTCATTATAATGAATACGATCATAATCTTGTGATAACCGTCCTTGAGCAAAGTCTTGATAAAACCAAATAAGTCTTCTTATAGCTATAGCCGTATTTAAATGTGTTTTTCTACCTTCTAAATAAGCTGGTGTTATAGCAAATTTCAATGCCACAAACAATCTATCAACTGATAATTGGGTTAGTCCAAAGTTTGTTTGATAGTTTAAAGGAATAGGGCTATTTTGTGTTAGCTTAGCTATTTTACGCCATCTACTTAAATCTGATTTTGTTTCGTATGTAGAATATGAGCGCCCTGTCATACTAGTCACATTTGTTGTATCGCCACTACTTTCTTTTAAAAGCATACCAAATACATGAGCCCAATGATGTAAATTTTCATCATCTAAATAAACCGATCTTTTGTTAGCCATATGCTGATAAAACATGAAATGCAAAAATATCATTTTTCGAAGTCGTGGATTAATAGCGTTACATTTTTCATCCTTTTCATGCCGCATAACTTTATCTATATGCTTAGAAAATTCTTCCATTTCTTCTCTACTTGGTACACCACTTAGATCGGCAAGCCAACCATTATCTTGAGAATCTTCATCTTTTGACAAAGAAATATGATCGGCTAATGAAGGCAAAGCTTTTTCTTCACCATGCTTTTCCGCAGAAAAAGACATGTTATTCAGAAAAAGGCCAAAAATAATTACCATAAAAAATCTTGTGATCATTTTTTTCATCCATGATTTTAGATACTTTAAAATAGTATAGGCTATATGATTCTTAGTCTTAAGCAGAAATTAGATCGTCTGAGCAAAAGATCAGCGATCTAATTTTTACACAAACTATTTACTGGTTTTTGTGGTTTTTCTTGTTGTAGTGCTTTTAACAGAAGGAGAACTTTCATCATCACAACATTCAGAGCCACTCTCCTTGCAACAACACCATACATGTCTATGAAAACACATAAACATTCCTGTTAAAAACATACCAAATATACCTAAACCACTTAAAGTTAAAATTGTAAGTAAAGTTGCTAGAAGTAATAAAACTCCGCCAACAATTTCACGGCGATGAGTTGATAAACACTCACGCATTTTACAACCATTCTTCTTAGTCATGTGATCCTCCCTGAATCAATATTCATATATAACTATAGACCAATTTTATAAAAAATAAAACAAATGATTAATAAATTTAATATATACAAAATAATTAAAAATACAATTTATTAGTTTGTCTTTTTTATAAAGAATTTGGATGACAGGCCTATATTTCTAAAACAACTTTTTGCTGCTGACTACCAATATTAGAAATTTCCAAAGAAATTGTATCATTTGGTTTTAAATAGTTATTTCCCCAAGTTTTAGCGCACCCAGGAGCAGACCCCATAGATATAATGTCTCCAGGAAATAAAGTGAAATAATTACTAACAAAAGAGACTACAGCTAAATCATTTAATATATAATCGCCAGTATTAAAATTTTGTCGCAACTCACCATTAACCCATAACTTTATGTCTAGGTTGCTTGAATCAGGTACTTCATCGGAAGTTACTATATATGGACCTAAAGGAGCAGAGCCATCAAAACACTTTCCTTTGGTAAATTGAGTATCTTTAAGCTCAAATTGTAAATATCTATCAGATAAATCATTACAACATGTATAGCCAAAAATAAACTCTGCTGCTTTTTCAATCGGGATATATTTTCCTTGCTTACCAATAATAATGGCAAGCTCAGCTTCCCAATCTAATTTTTTCATTTTCTGGCCATATATAATAGGATCATTAGGGCCAGCAATAGAACTATTTGGTTTTAGAAATAAAATTGGCTCTGATTTCTTATCAACGGCGATACCAAGCTCGCGCGCATGCTCTATAGAATTAAAACCAACGAATATTAACTTTCCGGGACTACTAATTGGTGCCCCAATACGTGTGTCTTTAATTAATGGTAATTTATTTACTTCTAATGAACGTAAATCCTGCCATTTATTAACATCTGCAATAACAGAGCAGTTTATCTCATCAAGATAAGCAGATAAATCACGAATATTTAAAGACGCATCTAAAATACCAGGCTTTTCATGTCCCTTAGCGCCAAACCTAAGTAACTTCATTACTTACAATAAACTCACTTAGTATCCTTATCACTACTTTTAGTCTGTGATCCAGATTTATCAGCGACACTAGATTTAGATTTTTTTGCAGAGGCGGACTTTGGTTCTTTAGTTTTCTCTATTTCTTCTGTAGGATGATTTGCCTTATAATCGGCAATAATCTCTGTAACACTCTTCTTTACATCCTTAAACAATTTACCCGCCATTGCAGTTATCTCATTGATATCTGGAATTTTAGACTTTAAGTCTGACATTTTATGCTCCTTGCAAAAATACATCTTTATTAAAAATTTGCCTTAATTTTAGCATAATTGATTATTTCTAGTTTTTCAAGGCTTATCTATTATTGTTTTTGTCTAGTACAAAGATCATTGTGTTACAGTATCTTTTATTTGTTCATTATTTTCATTAGATTTATTAATATCTTTCACAAAATCTGGAGAAACACTGTATAACCAATCTACCATAGGAGTAAATTTATCATATAAAATTGATTTTTTTGTTTGCTCTTCTGTAGGCATTAGATCTGTAACTTTAATCGCTAATATTATTAATGAAACAATAAAAACACCGCGCACAAAACCAAACACCATGCCTAATAATCTATCGGTACCACTTAACCCAGTATTTTTTAAAATGAAACCCAATAAAGCACTAAATAAACTTCCGGCAATTACAACAAGTAATAAAACAATTATGAATCCAGCCGCGTGACATGCGGCAGCATCACTAATATAATTTTTTAAATAACTTCCAACACTATCAGCATAGACAATACCAAGCCAAATTGCCGCAATCCAAACACATAAAGCAACTAGTTCTTTTACAAATCCACGAATTAAACCAGTTAAAACCGATAAAGATAAAATACCTATTATTACTCCATCAATAATACCAAGATTTTCCATATCAACTCACCTCAGATTGAACAATAAATCCATTTAATTGCATAGTTGAAGCCAATTTCTTTTGCAAATCAACCGCCTCTACACGCTGGCTTACCTGACCAACAACAACTTGATATACTATTTTGCCATTTTTTCTCTTAATAGTATTGTATGATGCATGGAAGCCATTGTTTTTTAACTTATCTATTAATGTATTAGCATTACTTTTTTGAGTAAAAGTTGCAACTTGAATTGAAAAAATTTGTCCATTGGAATTGCTAGCAAGTTTAATCAAATTCTTATCTTTATTAAAATGCTTATTATTAATACTTGCAATATTAGAACCATCTAAATTAATCTTTTTTATTTCTAAAGGCTCAGCTTTAGCTATCAAAGCGTTTTTATGTACTTTAGTAACTTTAATTTTTGGAGCATTTACAACGTTAGCAGAATTAAATAATTCTTTATCACTAACCGCCTCTACACTTGGTAAATTAGGCTTGTTTGGTAATTTTAAAGCTATTTTAATATTTTTTTCGAAATTATGATTAGATTTCTTTAGTGCTGCTGGTAAAAATATTATCATTAAAGAGGATATTACTAATATCCCTACTATTCTATGTTTAACACGCTCTGACATAATTAATCTCTCTTGTAAATTTCTGCATAGATTCTCCTACTAATACAAAGGAGCCATAAATTATTACTAAATCGCCATCTACATAATTATTTGTAACAGCAGTATAAGCCGCATCAAAGTTTTTATAACAATGACAACTATCTAACTGCAATGCTTGATTAAAAGTATTTTGCAAAAGTTCAGAAGTTGCCGCTCGCCTACCTTGAAGCATAGTCGGATACCAATTATCAACTATATTTAAAAGAGGAATTACCATACCAAGTAAATCCTTATCTGATAAACCACCAAAAATAGCATGGATTTTACCATTTATTTGCATATTCTTAATAAAATCTATCAATGAAGATACAGCATGCGGATTATGCGCAACATCTAAAACAATTTTTAGGTTATTATGATAAATTATTTGCTGTCTTCCTAAAATATTAATATTACATATTCCATTATGTAAGCCTTGTAATGATATTGGCAAAATATCTTGTAAAAGATTAGTTGCAATAATCGCTGAAGCAGCTGCTTTAGGATTTATCTTTGGCATAGGTAAAATAAGATCAGCAAATCCTGCATGATGAATAACAAAATCACCATTCACACTTTTAAAGGTGTAATTTTCATGTAAACGAACTAAGTCACATCCTAGTTCATTTGCATGTTTTTCGATAGTTATTGGACAAGAATCATCCGCAAATATACAACTTTTACCACCACGCATTATACCTGCTTTTTCAAATCCTATTGCTAATCTATCGTTTCCCAAATATTTTTGGTGATCTAATTCTATTGATGTAATAATAGTCAAGTCAGCATCGATAATATTGGTAGCATCTAAGCGACCACCCATTCCAACTTCTAAAACAATTAAATCAAGTTTATGCTTTTTAAAATAGCGCAAAGCACAAAGTAAAGAAGCCTCAAAATATGATATTTCTATATCACCACGCAAATTATCAATTTCTAACATTATATCTGCTGCATCACCATCAGATATTTGCTTATTATTAATACATATACGTTCGTTAAACTTTATAAGATGCGGCGAAGTGAAATGCCCAACGTTATATCCTCCTGCACAATACAAAGATGTTAATGCAGCAACAGTTGAACCCTTGCCATTAGTTCCACCAACAGTAATAACTGGTATTGCGAGATTTAAAACGTCCATTCTACTTGCCACTTCACTTACATTCTCTAAACGTAAGTTAAATTTTACTGGTTGGATGCTTTCTAAATAAGTCAGCCAGTTTTGTAATCCCCAGGCTGATCTTATGTTATTAGTCATGTCTGTGCCTACTGGATAGTTCTATGTTGAAGCTTAGCAACAAGTTCTGCAACAGTATCTCGCATTAAATGCCTGTCTACTATCATATCTATATGCCCATGCTCAAGCAAGAACTCACTACGCTGAAAACCTTCTGGTAATTTTTGACGGACGGTTTGCTCAATAACTCTTGGTCCGGCAAAACCTATCAAAGCATTAGGTTCGGCAATAATAATATCTCCAAGACTTGCAAAACTTGCAGAAACACCGCCCATAGTCGGATCAGTTAATACAACAATAAATGGCAACCCTTTTTCACTTAATTTAGCTAACGCCGCGGAAGTTTTTGCCATTTGCATTAAAGAGAATAAACCTTCTTGCATACGCGCTCCGCCACTTGCCGTAAAACAAATATAACTACAATTCTCAGCAATAGCTGCATCAACTCCTAATACAAACTTTTCACCAACAGTAGCCCCCATTGAGCCGCCCATAAAATTGAATTCAAAAGCACTAACAACAACAGGCTGATTATGCAACGAACCCTTTACTACAACAATTGCTTCTTTTTCATTTGTGTGTTTTTGAGCTTGCGAGATTCTATCTTTATACTTTTTAGAATCACGAAATTTCAACCGATCCACCGGCTCTAAGTTGGCACCAATTTCTGTTATTATATCATCATCAAGAAAATGCTTTAAACGATCTCTTGCTGACAAGCGATGATGATGTTTACACTTATTACATACCAATAAATTTTTCTCAAGTTCTAATCTATATAGAACTTCACCACAACCTTTACATTTAATCCATAAACCTTCAGGCACTCCCTTCTTTTGTGCAGTATCGGTTCGAACTTTGGAAGGTAATAATTTCTGCAGCCAACTCATAAATAATCACTCACATCATTAACAATATGCTAAATATTATACCCTATTTTACTATTTATTCGAAATTTTTTATAAAAAACTATCTTAAATATCGCTAAAATGAGATGCAAACAATAAACCAACTTCGTATAAAACTACTATCGGCAAGGCTAACATTACTTGAGAAAATACATCAGGCGGGGTAAATATCATACCTATGATAAAAGCAATAACTATAAAATGGGGACGATAATACTTCATTGTAGATAAACTTAATACTCTAGTTCTAATTAACATAACTAAGATTAAAGGCAACTGAAAACATAAACCGAAAACTAACAGCATTCTAAAAATAAAATCTATTGTATAATTGATATCTGGCATCAATGTTACCATATCTGGAGTTGCGCTAATAAGAAATTTAAATATCATCGGTAAAACTAAAAAATAACTAAATAACACACCTAGACTAAACAAAAATCCACTGCAAACAACTACTCGTTTAACATTATATAATTCTTTTTGATGTAAAGCCGGATAAATAAAACGCCATATTTGATATAAAAAAAAAGGAATTACAGCAAGCAATGAAAAATTAAAAGCAAGATTAAGATGTGCAAATATTGGCCCTGTAACCGTGGTTGCAATTAAAGATTTATTAACTGGCAAAGTTAACAATAAAGGACGAACAATAAAATTAAATAAATACGTTGCTAAATAAAAAAATACTCCAAAAAAAAAGCTAAATACTAATAAAACATGTAACGCTCTACGCCGTATTTCAATAAAATATTCTATCATTTATTCTAAACTTTATTGTATTTAAACCTACTAATTCTTCTATTATTTTTCCTATCTTTCAAACAACTTAAGATATAAAAATCGTTCAAATTTAAAACATTATCATGCCCACTTGGGCCACAAATCATTGTATCTAAAACCAAATACGACAGAAATAACTTTGGTAGCTCTTTGCGTAAAGCTACTACATCTTCAATAGGATAATCAGGATTAAAAGTTTTATCAATACAACTTGGTAAAGGTTGCACGCTAAACTCAGATGGAGCTAACATATTTTTATATTTTGCATAAGCATATATTTTAGAGGTCATTTCCATATCATTATCAGGTAAAGATACAGTACCAGATAAATATTCTAAATCATAATGATCTAAATACTCATAGATACCATTCCATAACATACCAACTATATTCTTTTGTCGATACTCAAATGCAGTACAAAGCCTACCTATTTCAACCAATTTTAGGTTTTGATTCTTAATATTTGTTAGATCAAACTCTGTCTCTGAATAATAACCAATATTTTTTTGAGCAACATCATATCGCATTAAACGATAAGTACCAACAACCTCTTTGGTCGCATTATCTGTTACTATTAAATGACAGCAATATTGATCGTATTCATCCCTATCAATAACTGGTGAGCTATCTGACTTAAAGTAACGAGTACGGAGCATATAGCAAGAGTTTACCTCTTGTTCTGTTTCAGCAATCGAAACAACAAACTCTGTATCATAAGCGTTAATAATCAATCTAAATGGTGTTTTATTCATACTTTTTAATAAATATTAAATAACATGCTGTCTACAAATTGTAGTAAATAGACATTATAACTTCAAGATGCGTGCATTTTACATGAAAGCCATGATTTGTGCAAAAAAATAAACAAAAAAGTTTATTAACTGAATTAACGTCCGCGATAAATTTGACAAATTGACTTTTTAAAATACAATATAATGTATACGTTCATCAAAAAATCAACAAGGAGTGAATAGATGAAAATATCAACAGCTATACCATGCGCTATTATAGTTAGCCTTTCTTTTTTAATGAGCAATATTGCGCTTGCAGACTCTGATAACAACGGAGTTGTACATAAAACTATAGACGCATCTGATACATTAATAAAAGATACTGTCAAAGGAACCGGTAAAGCAGTTAAAGATACTGGTCAATATATTGGTGATACCGTTACCGATTCTGATTGATTTACATAAAAATATGGCAATTGAATCTAAATTTTCAGATTCAATTGCCAATTTAAATTTTGCAACCTAAAATACATCCACATCACCATTCTTTTTAGCCATCACAACCTTATCTGCGATGCGGTGAGCAAATATACCATTATCAACCACCCCTGGAATACAATTAATCCTATCTTCTAAACATTTATCTTCTTTTAAATCAAGATTAAAGATATCCAAAATAATGTTACCATTATCAGTAACAAATCCTTGACGATAAACAGGGTTACCACCAAGCTTAAGCATCTCACGAGCCACATAACTACGTGCGATTGGCAATACTTCAATAGCTACAGGAAATTTTCCTAACTCAAAAACTAATTTTGAATCATCAATGATACAAATAAATTCTCGCGCATTTACAGCAAGTATTTTTTCCCTAACTAAAGCACCGCCGCCACCTTTTATCATAACCCGTTTATTATTTATTTCATCAGCACCATCAATATATATTGGCAAAGCATCAACTACATTCAAATCTAAAACAGGAATCCCTATGTTTTTTAAAAGTTTAGCACTTTGCTCAGAGCTAGCGACACAACCATCTATTTTATGCTTAATATCAGCTAAAACATTAATAAATTCATGTACTGTGCTACCACTACCAATACCAATGATTTTTACATCATCATTAATAAATTGCAGTGCGGTTTCGGCTGCTTTTTGTTTTAAGTTCATACTATTGCATCAATGGCTGGTAGAAAATCATAGTTTTGTTCTTTAGCTACGACCTCATAAGTAACTTTACCAAGATTAACATTTAATCCATTTAGCAGATGCTTATCACAAAGTAACGCACCACGAACACCATGCTTTATAATGTTTAATATAAATGGCAAAGTAGCATTATTTAAGGCAAAAGTTGATGTCCTAGGTACAACACCTGGCATATTTGCCACACAATAATGCACAATATCATCTACTACGTATGTAGGATTATTATGAGTTGTAGGCTTACTAGTTTCAAAACATCCACCTTGATCTATCGCCACATCAACAAGCACCGCACCTGGATTCATTAATCCAAGCATATCTTTGGTTATTACCTTAGGGGCAGAAGCACCTGGCACTAATACTGCACCAACTACTAAATCAGCTGATCTTAAAACTCTTTCTAAAACTTCATCAGTAGCATAGGCAGTAGAAATTCTAGTTTTAAACTGCGACTCTAACTGCCTTAATTTAGTTAATGATTTATCAATAACCGTAACTTTAGCTCCCATACCAACAGCTATACGTATAGCATTGCTTCCAACTACACCGCCACCAATAACTAATACATCACCAGCAGAAACTCCAGGTACTCCACCTATTAACTTACCACTACCTCCTTGAGCAGCTTCTAGACAATGAGCTCCAGCTTGAATAGCTAGACGCCCAGCAACTTCTGACATAGGAGTTAATAAAGGTAATCCACCATCATCCTGCGTTACAGTTTCATATGCTATAGCTGTTGCACCTGACTCAACTAACAGCCTAGTCTGCAACGGATCTGGAGCTAAATGCAAAAAAGTAAATATTGTTTGACCTTCGCGCAACATTTTACATTCTTGAGGCTGTGGCTCTTTAACTTTAACTATCAATTCAGAACGCGCATAAACTTCGTCCGCTGAATCCGCAATATTTGCGCCAGCACTTATATATTCTTCATCAGATACTTTTATACCAAGCCCAGCATTTTTTTCAATTAGAACTGAGCCCCCTAACTTAACTATTTCTCGCACACTACTTGGTACAAGACCTACTCGATATTCTTGTGACTTAACTTCCTTTGGAACTCCAACTAACATTTTGCTATTCCTCTATTATTTATTTCATCTATCAATTTTGGTACTAAATCAAATACATCACCAACTAAACCATAAGTAGCAATTTGGAATATTGGCGCATCTTCATCAATATTTATAGCAACAATTACCTTTGAATCTTTCATGCCCGCTAAATGCTGTACAGCACCTGAAATTCCTAAAGCTATATATAAATTCGGAGCAACAATCTTACCAGTTTGCCCAACTTGATAATCATTAGGCACAAAACCAGCATCAACAGCTGCTCTTGATGCTCCTACAGCCGCACCTAATACCGAAGCCAAATCGTCAACTAACTTAAACTGCTCCGCACTTTGTAGACCACGTCCTCCAGATACAATTCTTTCTGCCGCATTAAGGTCGGGACGGTTTGACTTCTCTATCTTCTGGCTAATAAATTCAGATTTATTATTTAAATCAACATAATTTATTGTTTCAATACAACATGGATCTTGATTTTCATTGACCGGATCAAAAGCTGTCGTCCTAATAGTTAATACTTTTTTATTATCAAAAACTTTTACTTTTTCTAGAGCATTACCTGCATAAATAGGATGAATGAAAGTACTTTCATCAACTATTTTTACAACATCTGTAACTTGAGTAACATCTAAAAGAGCAGCGACTCTGGGCAATACATTTTTGCCAAAAGTTGTTGATGAAACTAATATATGAGAAAAAGATTCCGCAACATTCACAATTAACTTACTCAATGGCTCAGCAAGGAAATTTTTATAACACTCATTATCCGCATGCCAAACTGACTGTACATTCTGAATTGATGCAGCCTCCTTAACAACAGAAGCACAATTATACCCAGCAACTAATAAGGTAGGGTTTTTATCAAGTTCCATAGATGCACGCACAATATTGCGCGTAACCGGACTCATCTTTTGATTATCATGTTCAACAATAATTAAAACACTCATATCTATCCTTAAAATCTATATCCTTAAGGCTACTAGTCTAAAGAACTTTTTCTTCGTATTGTAGCTTATCAAGTAATGCGCTTATAGAATCAACCATTTCTCCCTTGCTGCGTTCTTCTGGGGGCAATACCTCTAATATTTCTTTATGATCTAGCAAGTTAAGCTCCAAATCCTCAAGAGCAATAATCTGTAACGGCTTTTGCTTAGCCTTCATAATATTTGGCAAACTTGCATAACGCGGTTCATTCAGACGCAGATCTGCACTTATAACAGCCGGCAAACTAACTTTTATTTCTTCTAGGCCAGCATCTATTTCGCGATGTACAACTGCTGAATTACTATCTACTTGTATTTTTGATGCAAATGTTGCTTGTGGCCAGTCTAAAAGCGCTGCCAACATCTGCGGAGTTTGATTACTATCGTTATCTATAGTTTGTTTGCCCATTAACACCAATTGTACATCTTCTTGCAATACAATTTTTTGTAAAACTTTAGCAACGTTCAAACTACAAAATTGTGCTTTATCTGTACTAATCAAAATTGCCTTGTCAGCACCTAATGCCAAACCATGGCGCAAAGTATCTTGATGAGAATTTTCCCCAATAGTCACAATAATAACTTCAGAAGCAACTCCCTTCTCACGTAATCTTATTGCTTCTTCTAAAGCGATTTCATCAAAAGGATTCATTGCCATTTTAATATTATTAGTTTCAACCCCAGATCCGTCTGATTTAACTCTAATTCTTACATAAGGATCAATTACCCGCTTCACTGCTACTAATATTTTCATATCCATGTCTTATTTTGATCGATTAAAAAAATTTAATTAGAAACTCGCCAAGAACCATCAGGCTGTCTACATGCTTTACCATAAACTTTTTCATTTTTGCCTGCTATAGTTGCATAAGTTACATACTCACGACAAGGGCCGCCATTTAAATAATACGTTTTTGTTGGCTGAACACGATACTGATTACCGTTATCAGGATTTTTCCAAGCAATGGCCTTACCAGTTGGCGCTGTTTCAAGAGCTCTTTGCATCTCCATGCGATCAACTTTATCCATATACTTACCAATATTACCGCCAAGAAACGCACCAATAATTGCTCCCCCAGCTGCAGCCGCTACTTGCCCTGCACCACTGCCAATTTGGCTACCTATTAATGCGCCAGCCACTCCTCCAGATAAAGTTCCCACATCTTCATTATTAATAGAGGAACAACCTGTTAAAATAATAGTTAACGTTAAAACAAAAAGCTTTATAAATTTCATAAAATACCTCACTTCCTGATTACGCGATTACCGATCCTAGATATAATTTCATGACCTATAGTACCGGCAGATGCAGCAACTTCTTCTACCAAAACATATTGACCCCAGAGCTCAACTTCATCACCTATTTTGATGTTTTTACATGTTGTCAAATCAATTGTCAACATATCCATTGAAATTCTACCTACAATTGGCACAATGCATCCTGAAACCCAGACTTTTGCATCAGAGTTTATACAACGAGGATAGCCATCCGCATATCCTACTGGAACAATTCCTATTCTAGATGGTCTATCAGTCTTCCAAATTCCATTATAACCAATTGCTGAATAAGCTGGATAATCATGAATTTCTGTAACTCTAGACATAAGACTCATTACTGGCTGCAAACCAAAATCTTTGGATGACTTATCTGCAAAAGGAGATACACCATACAACATTATTCCAGGCCGCACAACATCTACATGTGAATCTGGCAATGCCAAAATAGCAGCTGAATTTGCAATACTATGTATCGTATTTGTATATTGTTTGATAATTTTAAAGAATTTAGTTAGCTGATTTATATTGTTAATATTATTAACCTCATCTGCTGAAGATAAATGTGTTAACATTCCAATTTCTTTATCCACCCAAGAACAAGAATATAATTTCTGCATAACTTTAGATACTTCTTGCTCGGCAAAACCAAGTCGATGCATTCCTGTATTAACCTTAACCCAAACTTTAATTTTCTTATCACACGGATGCTTTAATAACCAATCAAGCTGTCTTTGTTGATGAATAACTAATTGAAAATTATGTTGATATGCTATCTCT
>JAUIBC010000093.1 GCA_030427555.1 Gammaproteobacteria bacterium
AGATAATCATCTCTAAACTTCTATCTAAACATAAACAAATAAGTTCACTTGGATTTTGTCTTTGAATAAAGCGTGCTAACTGATTACTTTGTTCATCAAGTTCCTTATAACTAAGCTCTTTGCCTTCAAATATCAATGCAATATCATCTTTGCTTTTTTGTGCTTGCTCACTAAATAATTGATGTAATGTCTTATCTAAAGGATAGTCTTGCTCTGTTTTATTCCAGTCATATACAACTGTTTTGTACTCCTCTTGACTTAATAGGCAAATACTTGCAATTTTTTGATGTGGATTAGTTAAACATTTATGTAAAAGACTCTGATACTGTTGTTGAATTATGGTTATTTGTTCTTTATCAAAGTAATCAGCACGATATCTTATTCTAAATGGATAATCATCATTAGTATTTTCATATTCAAGTAAACATTTTGCTCCGGCTATATCTAAATTAAAATTATGATTAATTTGGCTAGTACAACCATTAAAATTAAATATACAATTTTCATCTTTTAATACAGTCTGTGCAAATCCAAATTCTAACGATTTGTTTTGTATGATTTTTGATAACTCATAAAAAGGTAAATATTGTCCCTCAGAGTCTGTAGCTAGCTTAATTTTTTCAATAGAATTTATATTTTTATTTAATAAACTTACCCAACTATCATCCGCAGTGAACGAAGTTTTAAAGATCAAAGTATTAATTTGTCCACCATAAAAAAAATCTTTTGCTTCTTTTATTGCTAAAGGATAAGTAATATATGCTTCATTTTCATTACAATATTTCGCAATTAATACTCCCCAAACTAACATTGCAATTTGGAAGTGAGTAAATTTTTGCAACTCATGATTAGTTGTGAAATCAAATTTATTAATCATAAATCTTAATTCACCTATTTCTGATTTTTTTGTAATGTCTTTACTTTTATTAAATGGAAAATTATTTCTCAAAGAGTCGCTTTGAATATAATCGAGCCAGATATGTACTGAACTACATTGTTTTAATTTATCTACGCGTGACAAAAAATACTTATTAATACGGTTAATATTTATTTTCTGCTGCTGAATAGAAATATTTTTAGGTATTGAATCATTATAATAATCAGAAATAAGCTTTGAAAATTCTATAAAAGAAGATCCATCTATAAGAACATGATGTATAACGACAATAAATCGGTATTTATTTTTTGATAATCTAAATAAACCAAATCTATATAATGGTCCTTTATCAAGATGGAAAGGCTTTTGAATAAAATCAGAATACTTTTCTTCTGAACCTTTTTCGCAAGATAAAAGAGAGATTTTGCTATTTTTAACCCATAGGAGCTTATTATTTTGTTCAATAAGATGGGAGTTTAATAATACATGATCCTCTATGAGTTTTTTTAAACCATCTTTAAGTTTTTTCTCATCTAATGGCCCATAAATATTTTGATCAAATGCAATATTATAATCAAATCTTTCAGGATCTAATTTATACTCAAACCAAAATAATTTTGTATAAATAGAAGCCTGTAACATAATACTAAATATCCATTTTATCCTAAATATGTAACTTAAATATGAATTATTGAAAAAAAACAGTCAAGCTTAAAATTGGTTGTATGTATTTAATTATCAACGTTACTATTAAACTTATATCAAATTTTGGTCTCGCATAATATAACTCCAAATTTCATCTTCTGAATTCATCATATCACCGTGATTTTGATTAATTGGCACAATATTTAATGAGTTTTTAAAAATTTTTTTCAAACCGTTGTCTGCCAGAGACTCATATTGACTATCATGATATTTTTTCATCGCTTTAAATAATATAGCCGATGTACTTTTAAGTTTTCTATTTGGAGAAGATTGAATAAGACGCAAACATACATCTACCAAGCTTAATCTTTTATTTATTTCTTTAACTGGCATATTAATTTCTGACAGTTCCTTTAGCAATCGCTTACGCCCGTCCTCCAAAATCTGTGCATATGATAATTTATCTTTTATATGAGAAAGAGAATCCAATATATATAACCTTACATTTGTATACCCATCTTTCTCAAGATGATATGCCATTTCTATTGCTATGTTTCCCCCAAATGACCATCCTAATATAAATATTTTTTCTAATTTATCTTTAGGTAATTGCATATATTTTAAATAATGCGAAGCTAACTCTTCTATTGATTTAATACTCGGTTTTTCTTCATATAAATAATAATTTTCAAAACCTAATAAATTAACAAGACCTTTTGCTCTATCAACAAATGGCTTATATGACTCTGATGAATTACCGTATCCGGGGTGAATACAATAAATATTTTTCTTTATGCTATCTGATATATATAATTCTTGTAACAAACTTTTTGATGCGGAAAAATTCATCAGTTTATTAGATAGTCTCTCGATAGTTTTTAATCTAAGAACATCCGATATTTCAATATGTAATTTTAATTCTTCACGAAATTTATGAATTAATTTAATAACTAGAATAGAATTTCCACCTAACTTAAAAAAATCATCCTTAATACCAATTTTCTCAACATGTAATATGTCTTGCCAAATAGCCGCAATCTTACATTCCAACTCATTGCGTGGAGCAATATATTTTTCACCTTTAAAGTCAGGAGTAGGTAACGCTTTGAGATCAATTTTACCATTAGAGGTTAAAGGTAGTTCTTTCAAAACCTCATAACACCGTGGGATCATATAGTCAGGTAATGATTTTGCTAATCTATTTTGTATCAAAGTTTCCAGGTCATTAAAATGAAAAACTTGCTCTTTAGTTTTTTGACCAAGTGCCATTACATATAAAGAATCTTTACTTACCTGTAACCCTAGCATACAGCTACCAACGTCTTCTTGATGCAGTAACGTTGCTAAACGCTGAAATATTCGACCACTCCAAATGTACGATTCTGGAGATGATTCACCAACAACCTCCAACATAATTGATGCGCTATTTAATATTTTTCCTGAAAAAGCATCTGACTGCATAAATATAGATTGTTTAGATAAATCATAATATTCACCACCCTGATTTTGATAGACTTTTTCATTACGTTTATAACAATCAATATTTAATGTTGGAATATCATGCTTAACTGAATTACCACCAACATATACACTTAACAAACAACCATTTTCAGAATCAAAAGATTTATCTTCAACAATCCATGATGATATATACTCTTCAGGTAAAAGTCCTAACATATGTCCAGCTTCGAGATAAGCAAAACGTCTAGATTCTTCACCATACAATGGTTCAATAGCAGGCCAATAAGCTACAAAATGTAAACTAAATATGCCTGATTGATATGGTAATCCTTTTATAAGAGAGTCTTTATAAAGCTTACTCTCTATCGGATGAAAATAGTAACAACCTGGTAATAAATCACCTAATTGCTGACGGATAACAATATACGTCCTTACACTATAACTACTGCCAGCAGAAGGATATAACCTTTTATAGAGGAATCTATTTTTAATTTCCACCCCTATCAATGGCTTTAAAAACATCTTTAGTTCAATTGAGGCAATCTTATACGAAGACGACTGTTTTGACACTTCAATAAATTTTGCAAGCTTATTAGAAGTTAGAGCAAGCTCTGGACCAAAATATCGATGACTACAACACAAAATGTAATTATCGTTATCAATATCGATATTCAATAAAATTCCATCTTCTAAGTCTGTGCGTAAGCCTTTATTTGCTAATTTAAAAGATTCTTTATCAAAAATAGATTCTTGTTGACCTGTAGCAAGATATGCACATAAACAACTTTCTCTATATAAAGTCACCACATCATTGATACCAGGAATTTCCCTTAATCTAGCTGATATTTCATCTAGTTCTACACGATAACCACTTATCTTAACTTGATTATCAATCCTACCAACAAACTCAATATATCCAGAACGATGCCATCTACCTAGGTCTCCAGTTTTATACAGACGGCCTAAAGAAGAGTGTTCTATAAAACTCTGAGAAGTTTTTGTTTTATCATTATAATAATTTAATGCGACTCCCATTCCACCTATATAAATTTCTCCCAAGACGCCAACTGGACAATGCTCTTCAAATCTATTCAAGACATACATTTTCTGGTTAGGCATAGCCACACCATAGGGAACCTTTATCAAATCTAAATCTCTAACCTCATGCCATATAGACCAAATACTTCCTTCAGTTGCGCCTCCTAAACTTACCACTACTACATTCTCAATGGATTTATAAATGTGTTTTACCAAATGCATCGGAACAAAATCACCACTTAATAAAAATAACCTTAATCTGTGATAACTATTTCCTGAATCGAAATACAATTGAGCTAATTGAGGCGCGGTGTTCCATAAGGTAATACCATATCGCTCTATTAATTCGTGCCAATGTTTTGGATCCTTTGCAAATTTTTCTTTTGGAAAAACAACCGTACCACCTGCACCCAACACTCCAAAAATATCATATACTGACAAATCAAAACTAAAATTGGATAAAGATAAAACTTTATCAGTAGAATCAACATCATAACGCTTATTAACAGCTAAAATAGTATTGATTGCTCCTTGATGTGATATTGCCACCCCTTTGGGCTTACCTGTAGAACCAGACGTATAAACAACATAAGCGAGATCAGTCTGTTGAATATATGGAAATAATGAGTCAGATTTAGAAGTAATTAAGTCAGCTATCATTTTAAAGCAATAACGACTTCGCAAACTCTCATTTATCACCACATGATCAACAATTACCAAATTAACATGTGCTGAACTTAAAATATCATCAATACGATTAACAGGGCAATCTAAACTTAAAGGTAAATAAGCACGCCCACTTCTCATTACCCCTAAAGATGCTACTACTTGATAATATCCCCTGCTACACCATATCGCTACTATTTCAGTTTTAAAATCCTGTAACTCATTAGCTATAGCTATGCTTTCTTTGTATAATAATTCAAATGAATACTCGCCATATTCATCAATAACAGCACACCGCCTACTACTTCTAAATTGATCTGCATAACTAACTAAATTCATATCTGGCAAAAACATTTCATCCGTATTAGCTTGAGCAATTAATTCCTTTTCATCTAGTTCTATTTCTAAAGAAGGGCAAACATCTTTACCCCAATCGCAATTGGCCAAATTCTCAACCAAATAACAAAAATCAGCATGCATCTGCTCTATTATTTTTCTGTCAAACAATTGATCAACATAGTCCCATTTGATTGTCAATCCATTTTCTGAGTCAAAAATTTGGTTATCTATCCATACTTGTGATGTTTGGGTAATGGAATAATACTCTTCATTAAGAGCTTGTTCTAAGAATACTGTATGTTTATGCTCTATTTTGGAACCCAAAACACTCGTTAATACAACTGGAGCTAAAACATTTTGACTGGATAAACCTCTAAGATCTCTAACCATCCGTTTTACATCCAAACCATCAAACAATGCATTATCAAGATCTAACCATAATTTATCATGATTTAATTGAAATTCATCACTCATACTCAACATATTAGAATACTCGTAATTAAAAAGCTCTAACATGGTAAAGTCGCCTAAAATTTTGTTAATATCAGCATGCAAAGGTAATCTATTAAATAAGGTTAGGTTAATACAAACTTTTTCTTGATTACTCCAATGACATAGTACTCGTCCATACAAAACCAACATCAATACTGTCAAACTGAAACCAAGGTTATTTGCTTTGACTTTTATTTTTTCCCATGTCTCAATATTTATTACATGTGTAACACGAGAAAAATGAGGGTTTTTTATCTCAGATGGTGCTGTAATTAATGGCAAAGATAAATCAAACTGATAATCAGATATCTTACTTTCCCAGTAAGATTTATTTTGCTCAAACAAATCACTTTGTCTTAATTTCTCTAAATGCTGAATATAATCACGGTAAGTTACCATTAATGGCCGAAGTTCCGTATTTAAATCTTTATATAAAATATTAAGTTCTTCTAAAAGTATCCTTGTACTATCTCCATCTAATAATAAAAAATCTACACTAATATGTAATACATCATAATGATCATAAAAATTACAATGACTAACAAAAATATCAAATAGTGGAAATACTTCAGCTTGATACACTTTGTGTGAATACAATTTCCTTAATTTTAAAAACTCAATTTCATTATCAAAAAAATACTCTTGGATTTGATAAGAGGCTTTTTTTAAATAACGTTGACGGCCATCCTCTACTACTATGCGTAAATTTAAATGACGCGACAGTAAAATATTAAAAGCTTTTTGTAATCTATTTATATCTAATGATGAAAACTTAAATTCAATGTAAGTATGAGTATTCACATTACCAAGTTCAAACTCATTATATCGTCCGAAGTAATAAGCTTGTTGAACATTACTCAATGCAAAATAATCATACAAATGCGTTTTATCAATTTCTTTAATAATGTAATCATGATAAACAAATTCTCTCTGGTTTATTTCGATTTTAGACGAAAGTTCTGCAATTGTTTTAAACTTAAAAACATCAGAGAATCTAAGCCTTGAATAAAGCTTTAAGTTAACCAAATATGTTAACTGAATAGCAACAATGCTATTACCACCTAATTTAAAAAAATCATCAAAAACCCCAACACGCTCTATACCCAAAACCTCTTGCCAAATATCGGCAAGTTTTCGCTCTATAGCATTGCGTGGCGCAACATAAACCTCGGATTTAAGTTCAGGAATAGGTAAAGACTTACGGTCTAATTTGCCATTAACCGTTAAGGGTAAACTATCCAAATAAACATATGCGCTAGGAAGCATGTAATCAGGTAAATGTAATGATGCATACCGTCTAATATCTTCGTCTTCAATTAATGAGTCTGATACATAATAAGCAACTAAATAACCTTTAGGCTCAGAATAATACTGAACTGTAACTTGCCTAATGCCTACATAATTACTAAGTACACTCT
>JAUIBC010000094.1 GCA_030427555.1 Gammaproteobacteria bacterium
TGCTAATTTGTGTGGTGATACGACTGCTAAGAGTTTAGGTAGATTAAGTTTGAATCCAGGGCGACATATAGACTTGGTTGGTACAGTATTAGTTCCAATTTTAATGGCTATTTTAACGCAGTTTCAATTTTTATTTGGTTGGGCAAAGCCTGTTCCAATTAATTGGGCTAGATTAAAAAATCCTAAGCGTGATATGGCGTTTGTTGCTCTGGCTGGTCCTGCTGCCAATTTGTTAATGTGTATATTTTGGGGATTTTGTCTTAAAATTTCTTTATGGTTATCACCTAATACGAATACTTTTGCATCTTTTTTGCTTTTATCATCTCAAGCTGGAATTTTTATTAATCTTATTTTAGCTGTATTTAATTTATTTCCAATACCTCCTTTGGATGGTAGTAGGGTATTGGCGTATTTCTTATCAGATAAATATAACGTTTATTATTCTAAAATCGAACCATTTGGTTTTTTAATTTTAGTCTTACTTTTAGTTAGTGGGATATTAGGGATGTTTATTAAGCCATTGCTTGCAGGAGGATATGCTATTTTAAATATGATTTTTGGATTTTAAAAAAACCTCCCGTAAAACGGGAGAGTTTAAGTTACCAAACCCAAGATGTTTGGAGTGGTTTTATGGCTAAGATTATTATTGCTATTACGTAAACCCACCAAGCTAGTTCGGTTATAACTGGTAATAATGTACCTAGCATTAATGCGAAGAAGAAGGTTGATAGAAATAATAGCATTTGATTGGCCGGGTTATTAGTTTTTAAGTATATTTTTACTTTTTCCAAAAAACCTCCGGATTGAGATAATAAATGCACTAAGATTGGCATCGCGCAAAATATGCTCATTAACAAATAGAATGCCCAATGTATTTCTAATAAATCTGGGTATAAAGAGCATATTAGCAAACTTAATACAAAGTATACTAATTTGATTAGAGATATATCTAAAATTGAGAATTTTTGTAACTTTTGTTCTAAATAACTTTCAGCTGTCATAATAGTTACCTTCGTAATTATATCTATTTATTTTAATTATAGTGTTAGAATATTTACTATGCAATTTCGTAAGTTATTTTTATATATGGGATAAAATTAATCACTTTTCGGTTGTGCTATGCTTTATCCTTATTAGTATTTTCCTCAATAAATGTAAGAAAGTCTATTGATGTATTTGCATTTAAGGAAATAATAGCTGGTACTGAGTAGGGGTGATGTTGTTCAATCCATTTCATTAATTCTTTTTCGTTGTGGCATGTTGTTTTAAATAATAGAATGTATTCTGAAGATTTCTCAATTTTGTTTTCCCATTTATAAATGGAAGTAATGTTAGGGATAATATTAACGCATGCGGTTATTTTGTCTTTAATGGCTTTACTTGCAAGCTCTTCTGCTATTTGTTTATTGTCTATAGTCGTGTAGATTAGCTTCATTTCTTTATTCATTTATTTTTAACTTATATATCTGAACTTTAGTTATTTTTTAAAAAAGGTCTAATGCTCGCAAAGACGTGATGTTTAGACCTTTTTTAAAAACTGGCCAAAGTTTATATTCTTATTGATATTTAAGATACTTCGATTAGGTGTAAGACGCAAGTTTTTGTTTTTTTCTTGTAAATATGTAATCGCAAGCTGGATTATGGAAATTCACGCAATATTTGGATAAAATATTCCTGGAAGAGTTATGGTGTAAATTATTGTTGATGAGAGTTAATTATGATTCGTAGTATGTGTAAAAGTAAGATCCATCGAGCAAGAGTGACCGATGCTAATTTAAATTATATTGGTTCTATTACCATCGATGAAAATTTGATGGAGCAAGCCGGTATATTGGAATATGAAGAAGTACATGTTTTAAATATTAATAATGGTCAACGTTTTATTACTTATGCATTAAAAGGTGAGCGAGATTCTGGAGTTATTTGTATAAATGGCGCTGCAGCGCGTTTAGTTAGCCGCGATGATTTGGTGATAATTGTAAGTTTTGCTGGATTTAATGAAGAGGAACTTAAAAGCTTTAAGCCAAAGCATATATATGTGGATCTTAATAATAAAGTTCAAGGAACTTGCCAAGAAGTATTTGCTAAACAAGTAAAAGAATTTGCAGTTGCGTGAACTTACTTAATTAATTTTGATAATAAGGTAAAAATTTAGCTTTTTTCTGGTAAAAAGCTGACTAATATTCCTGCTATTAATAATCCAAGCGGCATTATTGTTAAAGCTTTTTGGTATTCGTTTAGCGTATATATCTGGTCAGTGCTTAGAAAGTCTAGCATATACCCAATTAGTGGCTGTAATATTGGGGCCGTTGCTAAAGCAAGTGTATTAGTGAAACCTGTACAAGTTGATAGTGAATTTGCTGGAGATAATTCATTACTAATTGCATAGGCTAAAATGTATGAGCAGCAGCATAATCCTAAGAAAAATATAATTAAGCCATTGGTAATTAAGTTTTTGCTAGGGAAAAGGATTAATAAAGTAAATAGGAAAGATGAAATAACACATGAGGCAATAATAAGAGACTTTCTTTTTTTAACAACACCAGATAAATATCCAAATAAAGGGCATCCAACGCTTGCTCCTAGTAATAATAGGGCGTTAATTACGCTTGCTTTATGTATTGTGCATTGTAATTTTAATTGAAGAAAAGGAGCGGCCCAAAATGCTCCAAAAACAGTTATAGTTGAAAAACATAATCCAATAAACATACCATTCATCCATAGCAGTTTATTGTTAATTATTTTTTTAAAACTATTACCAAAACTTACTGTTTGAGTTTTTTTATTTTCTGAATTTGGAATCTTAAGCCAGAATAATACAGATAGTAATACAGCTAAAATTGCAGCTATTTTCATAAATACACGCCAACCAAAGTATGTAATAAATTGGCCCATACTAATCATACCAACTACGGTAGCAAAGAAACCTAAAGTTTCAGATGTGCCAATTAGGGTCGAGAAATATTTAATTGGATAATGACTACGAACTACGTGTACCATTATTACAAACGAGCAAGATGATCCTATGCCAATTAGTATACGCGCCACAAATAAACTAAATAATGTATGGCTTGATGCAAATAATATGCAGCCAAATCCATAAGTTAGGGATCCTAGAGTTAAAATCATGCGTGGATTATACTTATCGGCCAGTATTCCAACTGGTATTTGTAATATTGTATAAATAATATAAAATGAGCTACTTAAAATGCTGGCTGTTAGTGCTGATAACTTCATTTCATACATTATTGAGCCAATTACTATTCCGGAAGAAAGTTGTAGGAAAAATTGCAATAGAACGAAAAACGTACATAATAGCCAAATGGTATAGTCTATTTTGCTAATAGAATATCCATGGTTTAAAGTTTGTATTTTTTCATTCATCATAGTTTTATTCATTTATATTTTACTAATTCTTATTAAGAATAATATCTTTTATGAAAAATGAAAGTTTATCGATGGAAATATAAGATGACTCTTCTTTTGCACGATTTTTATACTCAACTTCTTGCTTTTCTAATAGTTTATCGCCAATAATTATTCGATGGGGAATTCCAAATAAATCATGATCAGCAAATAATACACCAGGGCGCTCTTTTCTATCGTCTAATAAGACTTCGATACCTAATTCTTTACACTCTTGATATAGTTTATCTGCTGATTCTTTTACTTGAGTAGATTTTGCATAATTAATTGGTATTATTGATAGTTGAAAAGGGGCTACACTTATTGGCCATATAATACCTTTTTCATCATGAAATTGCTCAATTATTGCAGCGACTATACGTGATATCCCAAGACCATAGCAACCCATGAGCATTGGTTGTAGTTGTCCTGTTTCATTAAGGACTTTTGCCTGCATATTTATTGTATATTTGTCGCCAAGTTGAAAAATATGTCCTACTTCTATCCCGCGACATACTTGTAGATGTCCTTTCCCATCCGGACTTTTATCACCAACTTTAACATTGCGCATATCAAAAACATCGTCACATTTGGCATCTCTATTCCAGGCTGCGTTTATATAATGTTTATCATCTATATTAGCACCACAAATAAATGTATTTAGTGCGCGAGCATTATAATCAGCAATTACTGGAATATTTAAATTTACTGGTCCAATTGAACCAAAACTTACTCCAAGTTGTTTTTTAACTTCAGACTCATCTATAAAACAAAGAGGACTAAAAACCATTGGGTGTTTTTCGGCTTTTATGGTATTTAATTCATCATCTCCGCGCAAGATTAAAGCGATCATTGGTTGTTCGACGCCTTTGACAATTAAGGTTTTAATTGATTCTTTATCATTCTTTGAGAGAAACCCTGATAGTTGAGATATTGTTTTAATATTAGGCGTATCTATTATCTGTATTTCAGCAATAGGTTTTTCATCTAATATTTTAGGTAGTTCACTTGTTGCTTGCTCTACATTTGCCGCATATGTACCTTGATCACTATAAAAGATAACATCTTCACCTGTTTCAGCTAATAGTTGAAACTCATGCGATGCTGAACCTCCAATAGCTCCAGTATCAGCTTCTACTGTTCTGTATTTTACTCCTATTCTGTCAAAAACATTGCAATAAGCTTGGTACATTGCCATATATGTTTCTTGTAAAGACTCTTGAGATAGATGAAAAGAATATGCATCTTTCATCAAAAATTCACGCGAACGCATAACACCAAAGCGAGGTCGAATCTCATCTCTAAATTTAGTTTGAATTTGATAAAAATTAATTGGTAATTGTTTATATGATTGAAGTTCATTGCGCATTAAATCGGTTATAACTTCTTCATGGGTCGGGCCAAAGCAATAGTCGCGTTTATTGCAATCTTGCATGGTTAAAAGTTGGTCTCCGAATGTTTCCCACCTTCCAGTTTCTTGCCATAACTCGGCAGGTTGAACTGATGGCATAAGAACTTCTATTGCGCCAGCATTATTCATTTCTTCACGTATAATAGTTTCTATATTACGTAAAACTTTTAGGCCAAGTGGTAACCATGTATAAAGTCCAGAACCAAGCTTGCGTATCATGCCTGCTCTTAGCATAAGTTTATGTGATACAATTTCAGCATCACTTGGACTTTCTTTAAGGGTTGTAATAAACCATTGAGAAGCTTTCATATATATTTTATCCTTATTTTAAAAGCGCAGCCTTATCTGTCTCTATTCGCATTTGTTAAAGTTTTTCTTAATTTATCAGCAAGCTTGTCTAATTCTGGTTCGTTTAATTGATCAAAAAAAGGTGAAAAATCATTAAACTCAACTGCGCCGCTGTCAACTTCATACAATGCCCCAACCATACCTATTTTTTCAGACTCTATTAATTCATTAAGTATGGGACTTTGTTTATAAATTTGATGTAAAGTATTTGCAATATTTATCTGAGTGACTTTATGTACAAAATGTTTGTTTTTGCCGCTTCTGTCATCTTTCGTGTATGTTTCTGCTTGTATAGCTGGTTTAATTTTTGATAATAGTTGGGTAATATGTCCTTGCTCAACATTATCACACGCAGCTTGAATCGCTCCACATCTGCTGTGTCCTAGTACTACAATTAATTTGGCGCCAACTACATGGCAGGCATATTCTATGCTCGCTAGTATATCTTCATTAACAACATTACCTGCAATGCGCACACAAAACAAATCCCCAAAACTCATGTCAAAAATTGTTTCAACAGGAACTCTTGAGTCTATGCATCCAAGTACTACTGCCATTGGGAATTGAGTTTTTGCAGTGTGTTCAACATCTGACTTAAAACTACGATTTATTCTCGTATCATTTTGAAATCTTTGGTTACCTTCTTTTAGAATATTTAAAACCTTATGTGTAGATAAGGTTGCTTGTACGTCGTAAGTTGTAACGTTTATAAAATCAATATAATTATGTATTTGATAATTGTTTTTAAAGCCAATCAAGTTTAAAGAAATATTTTTATTTGGTGCATGTTCTTCTTTAAATTCTTGGATTAGCTCTATTATTTCTTTATCAATATAATCTGAGTATCTTGCATCGATAATTAACTTTGAATGTCTAGGTATTGATTCAAGCTCGGCGATTAATGATGCTTTATTTAAAAAAGTTGTTTGTTGTGGCAAGATGACGCGACTTGTTTCGCCTTTTGGATATATTTCATTGATAATATCTATACGTGCTTGGCTGCTGTTTCTTAATATAAAGAATAGACTTACTATTATTCCGATTAATATACCAGTTAATATATTAAAAGAAATGATAGTGATTACAGTGATTATAAAAGGTATAAATCTATCAAGGCCCTGTTTATATATTTTTATGTATATATTTGGTGAAGTTAGTTTATAGCCTACATATATCAAAATTGCTGCTAAAGTTGATAATGGTATTTTGTTTATTACAGTTGGGATTAAAAGGACAGTTGCAAGAAGAAATACCCCATGTAAAATTGTAGCAACTTTAGTTCTGGAACCTGATTCAATATTTACAGATGTTCTTACAATAACAGATGAAATTGGGATTCCGCCTAATAGACCAGCAAAGATATTACCAACACCTTGAGCTATTAACTCTCGATCTTTTTCGGAGTTACGGTGTTTTTTGTCGAGGGTTTCAGATGCTTTGATGTTTACTAAATTTTCCATAGATGATACTACAGCAAGCAATATTGCGACTAAATAAATTTTTATATCTGTTAATTTTGTAAAAGATGGACTTTCTAATTGTGAGAAGAAATCATAAATTCCTTGGCTTTTGGGGATATTAGTAAGGTGAGGTCCAAGTTGAGCTAGATCTGAGTTAAACAAAATAAAGAACTCATTTATTAGTATTCCTAGGATTACAACTATAAAAATTCCTGGTAGAGATTTTAACCATGTTTTTTTAGTTATATCCAAGTAAATTAATGCACATAATGAAGTAATTG
>JAUIBC010000095.1 GCA_030427555.1 Gammaproteobacteria bacterium
TTTCTGTAGTCCTACTCGTGCCTGATGACCACGGACAGTAGATTGTATTTTGGTAGCTGACTTTTCATTTTTCTGTAGTCCTACTCGTGCCTGATGACCGCGGACAGTAGATTGTATTTTGGTAGCAGGAATCTCGTTTAAATCCAGATTAAAGTCAGTGATTGAATGAGAAGAAGAACTAGTAGGTGTGCTATTTTCTTTTAGCGCTTGCATTGAGCTTAGCGACAATATATTTCTCCTTAACGCTTCAAAAGAATCTGAGTCAGAAAACGGAGTATGAAGATCAAGTTGAGCCAATTCATCATATTTATGTCTGCATACATAAAGCAACATACTTAATAAACGAATTTTTTCTTCCCAGAATGAGACAGTGTCTTCAACTGTGTCATCCAATTCAAGATCTTCAGAATCTAGAGAAGAATTATCGTCGTTCAGTTGTGTTAAGTAAGCTTCTGCATGTTCCAATGCCTTAGAAAGTGTTTGTTCATCCAGTTTGTCTAAATCAATGGCATCAAAGTTTATATTAGGCGCATCAGATCGCGAAACGATCTTTTTTAAGGTTCCTTTTGATAAAGGTGTTGTTATTGTTGGCATCATCGACGTCAATAGCTCTTTATTAAACGTAGCTACAAGTTCTTTTGCAACAATCTGAACAAACACTGCATTTGCTATCTCATCAGGTTGACTACCGTATTGATTGAAATTCAAACGTTGTTGAGCTTCATTCCATGTAACGGTTACAGCAGCATAATTCTTTAAAATGCTTGTTAACATGTCTGCCGTTAGTAGGCGCTGATTATCGACCGCCTTTAAAAATAAATATAAGCCATCTGCATCCGCGTTTATCATAACCCGATCATTATCAGTTACTGTAAAACCTTTTTCCTGTAAAAACGACATAATTTTATTGGTATCTGGATGTGATTGTATTGTTGGCGCTGGAAACGGGATATTTAAATTAGCACAATAAGATCTCAGTACTTTCTCAAGCTTAGCTTCCCATTGAGGATCATTTTTCTTAGGCAACAGACTAAACTGACCATCATGCTCATAAAGACCTAAAAGTACTGTAGCTGTATTATAATTCAGCCAAAGTTGAGTTTGCATGTGCTTAAGAAACATCAACAGATCATCAGACGCATTCATTAGCACAGGAATATATTCTTTCATAATAGGAATGTTTTCAACTGATAGCAAATTAATCACTTCAGGGGCACACGAACTTTCAAGAACCTTAAGTCCATCCTGACTTGATGTCCCCATAAACATTAGGGTCTCTAATGTCTTGAGTTTTAAAAATTCTTTTACTTCCTTTCGAACATGCTGGATAAGCGGTTGAAACTCTGGGGTCTGAAATGAATGTTTCGATAAATAATCAACTGCGTTATTAAGATGGTTTTGTCGTAACAACCAACAAAGTAAAAATACTCGTTCACACTCGATCATTTCTTGTTTGGTGGTTTTGTCCAATTCATCATTACTAAAATCTTTGAGACTAACAATAAAATTTTTCAGCATAACCTGCTTAGCACTAAAATATTGAACAATCTCCCCTACCTGAGTCTGGAGCGATAATGCTTTTATGTCTTTGAGTGTTTTTATATTAGTATTTCTATTCGTGTATTTATAAATCAAAGGATCTATTTTTCTGTCTCTTAACGATAACAGACCTTTTCCTATGTAGGTTACCGTCTCATTCTCACGCATCGCGATTTTTAGCAGTTGCTGATTCGACTCACTAAGCTCGTCAAGAAAATTAATTGTATTTAAAGTCTTATTGTCACGTAGTGCTTCAGTGAAAAAATGAAAATCAGCCTCTATTAACTTCACGCCAAAAGAAATTTTTTTGTATTGAGTATCTGTTTTCAGTGCTTCACATAACGATTGAAATTCTTGGCTACTGAATGATAAGCGTCTACCAAGTATCCCTCCCAGAATTAAAGTGTCTTGACTCTTCCATTCTGGAAGATTTATACATAAATAGTCTTTTAGTTCTGTATTTTCTGTCGTTGAAGCAATCCGATTTAAACTTTCGTAAACTAATTGCATTTTAATCCTTGTGAGAATATCAATAAAATTATTGTATTATATTTGACCATATAAGTCAATACTGGATTTCTATTTTGCCCTAGCATACTGGATTTCTATACCGATTTTTATATTTAGACTTTAATTTTTAAACCTTGATTACGATAGCTTAGTCAATACTTGGCACCTCTTGATCTTCTTTCAACCAATATTTATGATGACTACCATCATAAATATCCCATTCTTGGGACTCATATTGTTCTATATTAACATCCAATAACAACCAAGCTAAAAAACTGGCAACAACTTCTGGCTTAATTAATTTTTCTTCAGAATATAACTTTTTAAAAAAGTCTTGTTTTTTAGCTGTCATATTCGATGTTTCGCGAATTTCCTTTTGCATAGCGGTATCAATAATTCCTGGTTTAACAGATGCAAAAGCAATATCATCTTCCTCTAATTGCAAGCATTCTGTTAACCGAAATAATGCCGCTTTCGAAACACAATAAGCAGCCCAACCAACAACCGCAAAGTGCGCAGCGCCCGAACCAATATTTAATACACGTCCACCAGTTAAATTGTCTTTTAATAATTTAGTTAGAAATAATGGGGCATCAAGATTAGTAGCCATTAGATTATGCCACTCTTCAAGAGAGATATCATCGAGCTTAGCAATAGGTTGAATTACCCCTGCATTATTAATTAAAGCTTTAATTCTAGTGTCTTGTAAATATTGCTTAATCAACAAGCGACCATCTTGTTTAGCCACATCCGCGCACAAATATTTAATGTTTTTATGTAAAGCGACCACTTCCAAAAGTTTTGACTCATTGCGCCCAATAATTAATACATCAATATCACGTTTGGCAAGCTCTAATGCCAAAGCGCGACCAATACCACTACCACCACCAGTTATTACAAACATAATTGCTCACTTATAATTTTACGAATAATAACAAACATGCTAGTCTAATATTAACCTAAAAAAATTATAAAAAGGATGGTTAACATGAAAATTAAACTTCTTACTTCAGCTATTTTATTAGCTTTAGGAAGTAACATAAGCAACGCAGATGAAGTTAATATCCAAAAACCTATTCCAGCAAGTTCACAAACCACAAATCAAGAACAACAAAAAACAACCGTAGAAAACCAACAGCCAACAACTTCTACGGATAAATCGGCAATAAAACAACCAGAGCCTATCGATCCTGCAAAAATAAACTGCGAATATAAAATAGATCCAACTATGGCGGTTAATAATGAAACTGTCATAATATGGTCAGAAAAAGCCGCAGTCCAAACTTTTAGTTATACTAGCGAAAACATTGACGATAAGATAAAAGATCTTAAAAATTGTTTCACTGACCAAGGCTTCACCGGTTACACTGATGCTTTATCCAAATCAGGTAATGTTGAAGCTATAAAAAATCAAAAATTAAGCGTAAGTAGCCTCGTTGATGGTAAAACTATAATTAATAAAATGGAAGATAATAAATGGCAATTAAAAGTACCATTGCAAGTTGTCTATCAAAATGATAAAGAAAAATTAACCCAACTATTATTTATAGATATGCTTGTCGCACGCAAAGTCTCTGGCGAGCTTGGTATTTTACAAATAATAGCGGCTCCCAGAGATAAAATGATAGATAAAAAATAAACTGATCTTAAATTATAAATAATAATTTATTAGAAAAACTTTTTTAAGGTCATAGCAAGATCCTTTTCTGAGAGCCAATACTTACACAATTCTTGCATGACAGATAATAAAAATGTCAACTAAATATTGTTTGTCTTTCTGTAGCGAACAAAAAATTATATTGATGTTGCTATAAAGGTTCAATATTTCCAAGGTTTCGGCAAGATTGAACCTTTATCAACTATTTTCTCACATTTCTAAAGAAGATTTATGCATGACTTCTTCATGCACGTCACCCGCGATATTGCTGTTCCATAATGCTACTACATTTAGAGATCTAACAGGTTTTTTTACCTGTACTCCAAGCGCGGGAAATTTTGTTTTATCACCATGATGTTCAACTAATGTTTTTCCTATATCTCTACCACGTAGAGAAGCTATCAATAACATAGCTTCATCCTCTGCTATCTTTAGTGTATTTCTAGCTTTAAGCTCAGACACTACTTCAATAGCATGTGCGATTTGATCTGGGAAACGAGTGGGGCGAGTTGCTGGGCCAGAGGCTTCAAGAATTTCGTCTAGTACCAGTGGATTCAGCCTTTCACCTTGGGTTGCAAATTTTGTAATCACTGCTTTTATCTTTTCTTTGTCTAGAGAGGATTTGTCACTATTCATGCCTACTGCCTTTAATGCTTTAGCAAATTCAAGGCTAATATGTTTTTCATTAAGGTAACGACTAATAACTATATCCTGATACTGACGAAAAACACTTTCTAGCAAATCTTTATCTTTTACCATTTCCGGATATAAGTTACGCACTACGTCTATTGCTTCCGATGTAAATATTCCCTCATACATTGGTCGCCCTGCATTCTCGTTAGCAATCCTTAATAAGGCAATATCTGCAACACCTTTTTGAGCTGGTGTTACAGTTGGAATGTTGTTACGATCGCGCACCGCTTCCATATGTTTGTATAATAGCGCTTCTGCGTCTCGCAATTCCATTTTATATAAACTAGCAATGCCATTAATAAATTGCCGAATCATTGGTGTGCCGCCACCAGCAAATCCTGTCCAAGGGCGTGCTTTGCCTTTCTCATAATCGGCGACTACAAGTTTTGAATTATTACTAACAAAATTTGCCAATATTCTTTCAGCTTCTAGGTGATAAGACAATTGATTTTCTGGTATTATTTCTTCATTTATCACGTGGTGAGTAGCATTTTCTACGTTGTGAATACGGTGTGTAGTTATATTTATATTCAGTTCTTTTCCAACCGACTCAAAGATATTAACAGTATTCTGCGATCTATCTGTTAAATGGCTGTGAAGAGTGATAGTTGCTTTAAGTAGGCGCTCTGCATCCACTATATTTCCCGCGGCTCTAAGTTTATTTGCTTCTTCTTTAATTTTTATCCATATATGGCGCAAGATTTCTTCTGCATCTTGTTCTGCTAGACTACCGCTAAAGTCCTTAATTCCGCCTTGAATTGGGTAGTTAACATCTCCTGATGTCATATCTAAATTCCTAAGAATTCCTTTCACAACTCCATCAGCAACTTCTTCGTTGGGCATGAACACAGCATAGGAATGCTCATCACTTATCACAAAATTCTTAATATTTTGGTTGCGAAGCTCTTTAATAGCTTCGTATGTACTTTCTTTGTGCATGTCTCGATTATTGAAGTGAAACAGGCGAATAATAATTTCACGCTCTGGTTCAGCTATTTTTGCTAGTTTACGGTAAGTTTCACGGATAACATCTTGATTTACTTCTTCTAAACCAAACATGTGAGAAGAACGTTGTAACACTTCAATAGGTAATGGTTTATTCCCTGGCTTTGCGGGAGTAGCAGCAATCACAGCACGCCATACATCAAATGGATTATCATCATGCATTGCTGGTAATTGATACCATGTGCCACCAAATGCCACCATAGATTTGATAATAGTGTTTTCAGTATGATATAAATCGTTTATCTTACCGAAATATTGGATAATATCTTTAGTCATTCCAGGCCAACCTTTCATAGAAGACTGAACAAAATCGCGAGGTTCAGGTGTAATTTTTCCATGTAAAATTCTTTTTGTTCTAAAGCTTCGCGTAGCTGATAAAAACATCTTATTTCCAAAAAATTTCATATATTCCTCTTAAAAAAATTTAAATAACATACCTGTACTTTGTGAGTCTACCGGTTACTAAGTTGACGTGGATTGTAGCAAATTCAGTTCTTATGCAAAACTGATAAAATAACAATATTAAAGATAAAACACGGACTATAATGTTACTGGTATTAGTTAGCCAAATTTTTTGCTAAACTGATGTTTATGATCTTGTAATAAACATAGGCTGCCGGAACTCTAATTTTATGAAAAAAAACCTAAGTTTTCTCCCCAAAAATAAACAACAAGAGCTACAGACAATTGTATCAACAATTTGTGATACCGGAGTTGCTGAAATAATTATTTTGTTTGGCAGCTACGCCAGAAATGATTGGGTGGAAGACAAATACGACGAAACGCATTTTCGCTACCAAAGCGACTTTGATATCTTGGTATTGGTAGAAACAAAGAGCGATGTTCAACAAACTAAATTGGAAATTGAACTTGAGCGCAAGATTGAACAAAATAATTCTATCCAAACACCGGTTTCTATTTTGGTGCATGATATTGAGTTTGTGAATCGCAGACTTAAAAAAGCCCAATATTTTTTTACTGATATTAAAAAAGAAGGCGTTTTGCTATTTGACACTGAAAAACATTCTTTACAAGCAGCTAAAGAATTACCACCAGCAGAGCGTAAAAAACTGGCTCAAGAAGATTTTGATTATTATTTTAATAAAGCAAATAAGTTTAAAAAGTTAGTAAGTTTTTGTGTGCAAGAAAAGGAATTAAGTGAAGGTGCTTTTTTACTGCACCAAGTAGCAGAGCGGCTCTATACAGGCATTTTGTTAGTATTCACCCGTTATAAACCCAATACTCATAATCTAGGGATTTTGCGAAAACTCTCAAATACCATTGACCACCA
>JAUIBC010000005.1 GCA_030427555.1 Gammaproteobacteria bacterium
TTGGGATTACAAAGTAATATACCAGTCGGGCGAAATTGATCCTTTTCCGCAGCTGAGAAAGCATCCTTAATACTTTTTTCTAATAGTTCAGCTGTTATTTTATAACCTTTTTCTTCCATAATGTTAATTGGGTGTAATATATGTTGGTTATTAGAATATAGTGGATAATATGGAAAAGGGGTTATAATCCTATAATTTCCCCCGTTATCCTTAGACAGTTCTTTTAAAGATTCAAAAAGAGTATGCAATGCTCCAGCACCGCCCACTGTAAATAAAATGTTTTTTGCGCGAATATGTATACCATACCAATTAGACATTGCAAAAGCCATACGCTCGCGAGAATCATAATCACCTTGTGGATTACCGTAACCTATAACAGCCGGGTCTTTGGCATCTTCAGAAAAACTTTTATTTCCTATGTTTTCCCAATAACTAATACTAGAACTAGATAAAGTACTAGGAATTGGATAGGTTGGTTTCCCCATTCCAGCATAAATGAATTCTTTCCACTCCGTCTCGGTTTTTTTAGCCCATCGACCAAGAACCATAAGTCTTTCGGCATCTGGATTAACAGGTAGACCTTCCGGGGTAAGTAACAAAGAATTAGCACGCATAACAAAAATCTCCTAAAATATGAACACATCTTGTGCTCACTGGACTTACAAAAAATTACTTTCCTTTATTTAAAACCCTATATTTAAACCGGGTTAATTGCTATAACTGCTATCTAAATATATTTTTATGAATAATTGCATTAACAGTGCAATTTTGCACAAAATTGTCCTCAGATTGATAAATAGATATCAGTTCGTGCTTATTCTCTACTAAATTAATCTAATTTGCAATAGGTTAAAAAAAATACTTTCAAAATAAATTTGTATTAAATTTACTCTTTTATAAAGTTTAAATAGAAATCTAAAAAAAAATAAATTATACTAGTAAAGCAAATTTGCTAAAAATTATAATATTAGACCTCTAAATATTAAGCTTGGATAAAGAAGTCTAAGTAAGTTAGTTAAAAGTTAAAATATATGATAAGAAAATCCGATTTATATTCTTGCCTTAAAAATAAAATAAAAAAATTAGAAAACAAATTAAATAGTTTAAATGAACAACACTCTCAGTTAAAAGCTATCCTTGACAATATACCTGGTGATGTATATTGGAAAACAAAGGATGGTAAATGGTTAGGTGTAAATAAAAAATGCGTTACTAGTTTGCACAGAATGGGGTTTATTAAAAATAATAATGAATTAGAAATAGTTGGGAAAACTGATTATCAAATATTTGATCAATGTAATGCCGATATTTACCGTCAAACAGACACGGAGGTAATTAGCTCTAAATCGGAAATAATAAAAGAAGAGGTTACGCAACTACAATCTGGTAAAAAAGTCGTTTTACTTTCTACAAAAATACCATTAATTAACAACAAAGGTGAAGTGAGTGGTGTATTAGGTAATACAATTGACATTACTAATCTAAAAAATATTGAAAATGAATTAATGATGGCTAAAAGATCTGCCGAATCAGCAAATCAAGCTAAAACTAATTTTATTGCTAATATAAGTCATGATATTCGCACTCCATTAATGGGGATCATTGGAATGTCAAAATTATTAGAAGACAATACATCTAACTTAACTCAAAAAAAATATGCAAATTTGTTAGGGCAAAGTGCTAAGCAACTATTAGATATGTTAAATGAAATTTTAAATCTTATTTCTGTTGATGGGATAAATAACAATGATTTAAGTGAGGAAGTATTTAATCTAAATAAAATTTTAGAAGATATTGATAATTTAGAACGTCCATCTATTTTAGTAAAAAAACTAGACTTTATTATTACAGTTGATCCAAATATACCAAACACACTTATAGGTGATCCTAATAAATTATTTCATATTTTATTAAATTTATTAGGTAATGCAATTAAATTTACAAATCATGGAAGCATTGAGATTAATGTAAAATTATTAAAAAAATCTGGTGATAAACTCTTAGTTAGATTTGCAGTAATTGATACGGGAGTTGGGGTACCAAAATCAATACAAAATAAGATATTTGATAAATTTTTTAGATCCACATCTTCTTGCAGTAAAATACAAACTGGCCATGGCTTTGGATTACATATTTCTCAATCCTATGCACGCCTATTAGGAAGTGAAATAAAGCTTATGAGTGACCAGAATTCTGGATCAACTTTTTATTTTGATTTACCAATTAAAGTTGGAAAAGAAAATAATAATGATTCGTATAGGGAAATTTCTAACCAAAATATAAAATTGGAAAATGTTTTCTCATCAATCACTTTTAACCCTGATATTCAGCCGATGCTATTACTAGTTGAAGATAGTGAGCTTGCCTTACATATATTAACTAGTATTGTATCTCAATCTGGATATAAATATATGGTCGCCAAAAATGGCCAACAAGCCTTTGATTTGTTCACTAAAAATGAATTCCATATGGTTATTACTGATATAGGGTTACCTGTAATATCTGGCACAGAGTTATCAAAAAAAATTCGTGAATTTGAATTAGAGAATAATAGAAAGTCAACCACTATAATTGGGCTTAGCGCTTATTTTATGGATGAAATATACAATGAATGCATACAGTCTGGTATGAATCATGTGATCAATAAGCCAGTTACAAATGAAATTTTACATGATATGATTGAGCGCATATCTAGTAATTTTGTTAGTTAAACTATGTAATTACAAGACGAATCCATTGACTTAAGATATATTTTGACTCTTCCGAAAGAGATAATATTTCTTTGTGCGGTATGCTACCTTAAAAATTAGTAGCAGATAATTAAAAACTCTTACCAGATACTTTGGAAAAAATATGCAAATGGAAAAAAAAATAACTTTAGAACACGCTTTATATTTTTGTATAGCCGCTTTATTTTGTGTAACTCCTATTAGCTCCTCTTTAAAAAGTATTTTTCTAAGTGCATCAATTATCTTGGTTCTTATAATTCCTAAATATCGTCAAGAGCTTGCGGCTTTAATTTATCAAAGATTTTTTCTCTCTGGTTTGCTATTAGTGTTAATTGCAGCGCTTGGTTGTTTATGGAGTCCGGCAAGTACCGCAGAAAAAGCCTTAATTCTAGAGAAATGGAGTAAACTTTTATACCTGCCTTGCCTAGTTGTTGCTCTTAAAAATTATAAAATGCGACAAATGGCAATAAATGCCTTTCTTTTCGCTATGGTATTTACTTGTATTTGTTCATTCTATCTAAAGTTTTTTAATGTACCTCTAACTGGGAAAATGCAAGTTGATGGAATCTTTAGAAATCATATAATGACTAGCATTATGGTTTCATTTGCTGCATATCTAGGAGGTATGTTGTTTATAAAAACGAAAAATATCCCGCGTATATTGTATTTAGGTACTGTACTTATAACCAGCAGTCAAATTTTATTAATCAACAAAAGTCGAACTGGCTACGTTATTTATTTAATCTTAATGCTCTTATTAGTCCTACAAAATACCAATAAACGTAAAGCTTTATTAAGCATAATAGCTGTATGTTCTCTATTTGCAGCTAGTTACTATGTAATTCCAAATTTTTGGAATACGATTCAACTTACTAAAAAGGAGTGGAGCTCTTATCAAACTGATAAAAATACCTCCATAGGTTATAGATTACAATTCCATGCTTTTGCTGAAAAACTCTTTAAGTCTCACCCAATAATAGGCAATGGAACTGGTAGCTTTACATATAAGTTTCGCACTGAAAATCCTGTTCCTGCCTGGACATCGGCAAAAATTCATTCAGGTAGACTCCTAGAGCCACATGGTCAATATTGGCTCATAGCCGCAGAATTTGGTGGTATTGGATTACTAGTATTTCTATTTTTCTATGCAGAACTAGCTTATAGAACATATAAACTCGAAAATATGCGTCCTATCGCTTTAGCTTTGTTTGTAATACTTGTAACAGGTAATTTAACTGACTCTTTACTTTTTTATTCAGGATCTGGTTATTTTTTCATTTTATTTTTTGCTCTAGCCTTTAGCGAAAAAGCAAATTCTAATGTTATAATTAAATCTTTACATAAGTCCATTAATAAAAAATACTCCGAATCCAGTGGGACTATTAGGGCTAACAATTTGTAATGTTATGTATCATAAACCGAAAAAAAAATTTGGCCAAAATTTTTTACAAAATCAAGCTATTATTAATGCTATTATTTTGGCTTTGCAACCCAAGCCTCACGACAATCTAATTGAAATTGGGCCAGGCCTTGGCGCATTAACCACGCCACTATTAAATATAATAGATAACTTAACCGTCATTGAAATAGATAAAGATCTACAAAACTATCTTGAAACCGAGTTTATTCATGCCGATAAGCTTAATATTATAAAACAAGACGTGCTTAAAGTAGATTTTAGTCAGTTGGGTAATAATCTGCGATTAATAGGTAACTTACCATACAACATATCTACACCTTTATTAATTAAACTTATTCAATATAAATCATGTATTTCTGATATGCTCTTTATGCTACAAAAAGAAGTGGTCGACCGAATTGTTGCCACTCCAAATTGTAAACAATACGGCCGCTTAACTGTTATGTTACAAAGTTACTTTATAACAGAGCATATTTTAGATGTACCAAGTCACGCTTTTTACCCCGCACCAAAAGTTGAGTCCGCGGTAATTAAATTAACTCCTATAAATAAAGATAATTTAGTTATAGAAGAATTTAAGAGTTTTGAAAAACTCATTACTCAAGCTTTTGCAATGCGTAGAAAAACAATAGCAAATAATTTAAAGCCGATAATACATGCCGAAAACCTAGAAAAAATTGGGATTGAGCCAAGTCGTAGACCTGAGCAAATTTCTGTCAATGAATATGCCATAATAGAGAAATTTATTTCCAAATAGTGTATACTCAATCCTAAGGAAGCTTAATTGGAGAAAAAATTGTTCAGCAAGGAAAGGAATACACTTAATCCAACATCAACAAAGTCCATTAATGATCTGGTTGAGTCAGAACCACCAGAGTATGCAACTCGCAATTCAAAACACCAAAAATTACTTGAGCAAATTCAAGACGCTCTTGGCTTTGATAATGAGTCTTTTAAAAATATGGTAATGCCACTTGTGCAGAAAACTTTTAAATATTGTCAAAAGTTACCAGAGCCAGCGATGTATTACTCGCATCTTGGCGGACTCTTTGATTTAGCACTTAATCGTACCGAAGCCGCAATGCAACTTATGCGTCAAGTATTGGTGCTAGAAAAAAATAAAAAACCATCTGAAGAACAACGTTTATGGCAACATGCATTATTATCCGCTGGGATGCTTCAAGGCCTTGGTAAACTATATACTGATTATATAGTCGATATTTATGATAAGTATGGTTACTTTATTAAGTGCTGGCAACCATTATTGGAAAGCATCGTAACTGTTGGTAAATATTATAATTTTGAATTATTAAGTGGTGATGATATCGATCTTCGCAATAGTATTACCCCAATTATAGCTAGGCGAATAATGCCAAAAGCTGGATTTGAAAGAATAATGTCAAATAAGAAAGTATTTGCAACTTGGCTTGCTCTTTTACGTGAGGACAAAGATTCGGTAATTGGACCACTTGCAGCGATTTTAGAAAGAGCAAATGCTATTGCAATTCAAAGAGACATTCAAAATTTCTTGGAAATGGGTAAGCGAGTGGAAGGTCATGGTAAACGCTTAGGTACATTCACAGATACCAACCAAGATAATAAAATTGACCGTGAAAAATTACTTGGCGCTGAATTTATCGCCTGGGTAATTGAAAGCTTAGATAAAGGTGATTTTATTTTAAATAAAGATCCTACTTTAATAGAAGTACGTGAAGCAAGTGTAGTTCTACATCCTAGTGTGTTGGATATATATATGCAAGAACATAAAAAATTAAAAAACCGAGTTGCTATGCAACAAGCTTTTCTTGCCTGGAATATGCATTTATTAACGGACGCTGCCACAAAGTCATTTAAACAAAAAGGCGAGAAAGGCTTGGGTAAAATAGAGATTAATAATGCCATGTTACCCGATAATGTACTAATATATAATTCTAAAACTGAGAAAATAAATAAAGTCTCAACATTAGAACTAATTAACAATATTGGACAATACAATAAGTTCAATCCATCGGTAATTAATAATCCTTTAAGCCATCTAACAGCGGCAGGGGATTGGATCTCTGGAGAAGAAAATGTCGCAAACCTGCAAAATCAAGCAACAAACAAGATTTGATTATGCAATTGGTGATATTCAAGGCTGTTATGATGGTTTAATGTGCCTTTTAGATAAAATAGATTTTGATGAAAAACTTGATAGATTATGGTTCGTTGGAGATTTGGTTAACCGAGGACCATCATCTTTAGCCGTGCTACGTTTCATAAAAAAATTGCCTATTAAACCTTATATTACCTTAGGTAATCATGATTTATATTTAATAAGTTTAATTTATTTACATGATAAGTTTCCAAAAAAGAAAGACACTTTATCATGTATTTTAGGCGCTAGTGACATGGATGAAATTGGTGACTGGCTTAGACATCAATCTATAATACATTATAACGAGAATTTAAATATTGTAATGTCCCATGCTGGTATACCACCAATATGGAATTTACAAGAGGCGCTAAATCATGCTCAAGAACTAGAAAAAGTCTTGCAAGGACAAGACTTTAAGCTTTTTTTAAGAGATATGTTAGGAGATCAACCAAATATTTGGAAAAATGACTTAACTGGTATCGAAAGACTTAGATTAATTTGCAATTATTTTACCCGTATGCGATTTTGCAAAACTGATGGTACTTTAGATTTAAAATACAAAGGCCTAATAAAAAAAGCGCCTAGAAATATTATTCCATGGTTTAATGTTCCAAATAGAAAACCAATTCCAGCCGAAATAATATTTGGCCATTGGGCATCTTTGGGTGGAATTAACCCAACTGAGACTATACATGCAATAGATACTGGATTTGTATGGGGAGGCGCAATGACAGCCTTACGTCTGCAAGATAAACAACGATTTAGTATAACCTGGGATAATATACATACACATATCTAAGCTAAAACATCAAATTGTAGCCGTTTAGGATTGTTAAAAATAACTTCTCCTGCTTGTTTATCAAGGTAATGACGCGCTAATAACTCAAGTGCTGAATTTTCATCAAACTTGTCCTCCATAACTACTAAGCCATCTTCACATAAAGCCCCTTCACACATAACCTTATGAAACTTTTTAGCAAAATACTGAATTGTAATGCTCTTTGCTCGTGCTTGATGTGCTGTAGCAACAAGAATAGCAATGTTAGCATGCTCTTCTTTAGAGATACCAGCAAGCCATAAATTAACAGCTTTATCTAAAGCTGTTAATTCTATATTTGCAGAATACTTAATTATCTTTTTAAGGTAACCATTTATTCTTGCATAATATTTTTTTAATTCATCTTCTCTCCATCCATTATCCGCTAATGATTTAAACACAAAACTTTTAGTTTCTTGTACTAAAGAATTAATATCATGAATAACGTCTGGAGCAAGTGTTGTTAAGCTTTGTTGTGATTCTTCCATGTTTCGTACTATAACTTTTAAATCTTCTTGACTAGTTTTGTAAATTTCGCCCGGCTTTTGCGTAGATAAAATCAAAAACACAGAAAATATTCCATGAGCAAAAGCTTTTAATTGCGAGTAAGGATCAGGGGTAATATTAATAATCTGAGTTTGACCATTATATTTTAATACTAGCTTACCCCCTAAATCTAAAATAACTGGTCTACCATTGGGAGCGCCAAAAGTATTTTTTAACATCTTAATTCTGGCAACGTAAGCATTATGAAAATCACAGTTCAAATACATAAGTGGTCCAGTTTGTGGAGTAAGATTAGGGAAGTTTGGGCAACCTCCTTTAACTTGCTGCGCATGCAAATGCCCTGTTGTAAATAAGTATAAAAAAGTAATGGCTAATCTTTTATAAAACATGATGGTTCCTAAGCAAATTCTATTTCAGGACTTGTATTTATAATCTAAAGTACAACATTAAGATTACAATAATTCCTTTAGAATAATAAATTTTTAACTAACACTAGTAAAGTTAATGTTAGAGAATTATTCCACCAGTTATGGACTTATTTGTGTGAGTATAAGGCTCAATTTCTTCAATTAGAGTTCTTAACCTTTTTCTAGAATCAGAAACCTTTTTTGGGGAAATTTTACCAAATGACCAACAATCTACTTCTCCAGAACGATTTTTTAAGCTTTCCGCAGCAGAATCAGACAACCTATTGATATTCATATTCAATTTATCTGAGTGTGACCAAAATCTTATCGAACCAGAATAAAGTTTAGCACTTGTTTGAGGAACAAAGACATTATCGCGTTTTCTGGCATTGAGTAATTTTAATAGATACAAAATATCATTTATAGAGGCTCGCTCAGAAGGATTTTTCTTTAAACAAAACCCAACTATAGCTGCTAATTCTGGATCTATATAAGTTGGAAGACTATTTTCACTATTAATAATATTAGACGCCGCCAAATCGCCATGGTAATAACGGGCTAAACATATCCAAATTTTCACTGGATTTTTAAAACTACTAAGTACAAATTTACGTGTTAACATAAAGTAAATGACTTTGCCGAAGGAATAAATATCGATAGACGGATAAAAAGTCATATTATCTCTATTATTTTTTATATTTTGGTAAGCAACTTCAGGGGCAAGGAAAGCAGGTGTGCCACACGGCTCTCTAGCCACATTAGTATGGGTACTTAGTCCAAAGTCACCTATCTTCGCTATACCATTGCTTGTTAGAAATATATTTGCCGGCTTAAGGTCACAATGAACTAATCCAAGGCCATGAATAAAACTAAGAGCTTTCGCAATATCTCGAATAATGGAAATCAACTCATGGCTAGAAAGGGCAGATTGCCTCACTCTATCATGTAAAGTTTGCTGCATCCTTTCTAAATAAAAATAATAAGTTGCATCTAATTTTTCCCATTTAAAACATTTTACAATATTATTGTGTCCATTATTTATCGCTTTTAAGGATGTAATTTCGCGCTCGGTTACATTTTCAGCATGAGCTATGTTTTTCAAAGATATAATTTTTACAGCCAATTCTTTTTGAAAAAATCTGTCTTCGGCGTATATCGCCTCATAGACCACACATGTAGAGCCAAAACCTATTTTTTTACCAAGCTTAACTTTCACAAAGGAACCAAATTGTATTTAAAAAATTATTATATACAAAATAATCAAAGCACACAATGTCCATTTAAAGAGCATGGTATTTATTTTTTGAGAGTGTAATTTTTAATTAAATAACATCGTTTTAGATTTTACCAAATGACCAACAATCTACTTCTCCTGAACGATTTTTTAAGCTTTCTGCGGCAGATGAATTAGATAAGCAATTAATGTTTATATTTAATTCTACAGTATTAGACCAAAATCCAATTTGTCCAGAATTATTCTTAATACTTGCTTGGGTCTCAAAGACATTGTCATGTTTTCTGGCATTAAGTAGTGTTAATAAGTATAAGACGTTTGTTATAGAAGCCCTTTTTCTAGGATTCCTCTTTAAACACAGTATAACTATAGAAATGAATTCCGGTTCTACATAAGGCGGAATATATTGATTTTTTGTCATAAACGTAGATGCTTTATAATTTCCAGTATAATATCCAGCAAGGGATTGCAAAATATCTATTTTATTTTTTGAATTACTAAATGGCATCTTGCGGGTTAACATGTATTTAACGACTAGGCCAAATGAATAAATATCTATCTGAGGATAAAAAATCATCATTTTGTTGCCGTTTAAGACTTCATAAGCAACTTCTGGAGCTAGAAAAAAACATGAACCACAAGGACTTCTTGGGATACTTGTATGGGTACTTAACCCAAAATCCCCAATTTTTGCCAAGCCTTCTCTTGTTAGAAATATATTCTCAGGTTTGATATCACAATGAACAAACCCCAGGCTATGAATAAAGCGCAATCCCTCTGCCATATCGCGAATAATAGAAAGTAACTCATGAATAGAAAGAGATGAAAGTTTCATTCTATCATATAAAGTACATGTCATTCTTTCAAAATAAAAAAGATAACGACCTTTTTTTATTTCCCAGTCAAAACATTTTATAACATTGTTATGAGAATTGTTTAGCTTTTTCAATAATGCAATTTCACGCGTAGCTAGCTCCTCTGTCCCTTCAGCGTGATTAATATGCATGATCTTAATGGCTAATTCTTGTTGAAAAAAGTGACCTTCCATGCATGTCGCTGCATAGACGGTGCTTGTAGCTCCTGAACCAATTTTTTTTCCAAAATTAATTTTCATAAAAGAAACAATTTTATTTAAAATAATATTTATTGTATATAAAAAAATAAAATATGCAATAACATGACATTAAGAGTCATGCAACAATCAAATTGATATTTATTTTAACTTGTTATAACATACACCTAAATTAACTATATCTTGTAATGGAATGGGATTTAAATGGATTGATCCAATTCAATTGGCGGCTTTGGATATTGTTAAAAAATTTGGAACAATGAATGGCTTATAATAGGACAAATATTATTCCAAATTGCAAAGGATAAAGATGCTTGATTTATAAGCATGCCTAAGCCATTTTTAGAGGGGACTCCAAGTTTTAATGCTCGTTGTTCGAATATGGTTAAATATTTGTATTTGTAAGTTAAGTCGTAACAGAATCGCGCTTGTTTAAGCATGGTATCGCTAATGATTTCAGCAGATGATGGCGTGGCATTAATTATTACATCATAATTAATATTATAATCTGCTGCAATTATAGTAACCCTTTTAGCAAAGTCATTGATAAGATTGAATAAACGATTCTGTGAACGATTTAATATACTGATGCTTTGTGGTTTTTCGGCATGGATTGCATCAATAATACCGCGTGCTGCGCCACCAGCGCCGATTATTAGTATTTTTTTATTAGATAAATTTACATAATGCCTTAAGTCCAGAATTAATCCTGTGCCATCAGTATTGTCAGCATAAATTTTACCTGCAGAACACCAAAGAGTATTTGCAGAGCCTGCCTGTTTACATCGCTGCGTTTGAACATCGCTTAATTTATAAGCAAGCTCTTTTAATGGGCTAGTAATGTTTAAGCCAATCCCACCAGAGTTAAAAAAATATTTAACCTCACTAGCAAAATCCTCTACTCTTACACATTGCTTATCGTAGCGTAATTTAATTCCAGTTTGTTTTGCAAATATATAATGAATAAGTGGCGATAAACTGTGTTCTATAGGATCACCAAATACAGCAAAACGCTTACAAATCATTTACATAAGCTCTTCGTCACAAGCTCGTTTAAGTCAACTGATAGTTCTTTTTTATTTAATAACTCAAGTTCTTTGAGCATTAAGTCTTGATATTTTTTACTTAAACGTTGCCAACGAGTGAAAGGAGTTGCCAATCTACTACTTAACTGTGGATTTATTTTATCAATTTTTAAAATCATATCTGTTAAAAATTTGTATCCACTACCATCTTTAGCATGAAAATAGCGTGGGTTTGCTTGAGAAAATGCTGCAACTAGTGAACGTACACGGTTAGGGTTGGTAATCTTAAAATCTTTATGAGCTAATAATTTATTGATAATTGACAATAAATCAGGGATATCAGATATAGCTTGTACTGTAAACCATTTGTCTATTACTAAATCATCATTCTGCCAAGTTGCATAAAAACTTTGTAAAGCTTTATCTCTAATTTTAACGTCTTTAGCATTCGCTAATATTTTTAGACTTGCTAACTTATCCGTCATAGTTTGCGCTTTTGCAAATTGTTCTTTGCATAAACTTATGGTTTCTTGCTCATTAACTAAAAACATATATCGCAAACAAATATTACGTAATTTACGTGGGCCATACGCGGTATTTTGCATGCTATGTTGTTCATTAGCCCATAAATTTACGTAGACATTTTGAGCATTTGTATATAGTGCATGTGCGATAGATTTTTTAAAAAACTCAATAATGTTTAAAGCACGCTCAACATCTATTGCGCTTATTTCGTTAGCTAAATCCTCAAAACTTGGTAAAGTTAAAAGTTCAGCGCGCAATTCGCTATCTAAGCTTTCATCAACTAAAATATCTTTAAAACATTCCAAAAGGCTTGGTGAAATTGTTGGAATAGAATCTTGCTTATGATAACTTTCAATTAAAAATTGTTTCGCCAAAGATTGCGCTGCGTCCCATTTAGCAAATCCGTTTGTTTCAAATTTTAAAATGTTTTGTAAATCTTTAAAGCTATTATCCGTCTTTAAAATTATAGGAGCGGAAAAATCACGTAACAGCGATATAGTTGGTTTTGCATCTAAATTTTTAAATTCGAAACTTTGAGTGAATTCTCGTAACTCTAAAATTTCTTTACCGGTATCAATTTTTTCTCCATTTGCATTAAATAGTGCGTATTTAATTGGAATATGAAAAGGTTTGGTCGGGACATTATCTGTGGTTTTACGACAAGATTGATTAAAAGTTAACTTAAGAATATTGTTGCTGAAGCTTGATTTAACTTCAACAATAGGCGTACCAGCTTTATCATACCAGTATTTAAATTGGCTTAAGTCACAAGAGTTGGCATCCTCCATAGCCGCAACAAAATCATCTATTGTTACCGCTTGGCCATCATGTCTGGCAAAATATAAGTCCATACCACGCCTAAAACCGTTGGCGCCAAGTAAAGTATGCTGCATACGAATTACTTCTGCACCTTTATTATAAATTGTTGCAGTATAGAAATTATTTATTTCTTCATAAGATGTAGGCCGCACAGGATGAGCCATAGCTCCTGCATCCTCAGGAAATTGTGAGCTGCGCAAAATACTAACATCTTGAATGCGATTTACCGCGCGAGAATTCATATCTCGGGAGAATTCTTGATCTCTAAATACAGTTAGACCTTCTTTTAGGCTTAATTGAAACCAATCACGACAAGTAACTCTATTTCCAGTCCAATTATGGAAATATTCATGTGCAACCACACCTTCAATATCAACAAAGTCCGAATCTGTCGCGCTTTCTTTAGTGCCTAAAATAAATTTAGAATTAAAAATATTTAATCCTTTATTTTCCATAGCCCCCATATTAAAGTCACTTACCGCAACAATCATAAAAGTGGCTAAATCATATTCCAAACCATAAACTTCTTCATCCCAACGCATGGCCTTTTGTAAAGAGAGCATTGCGTGCTCGCATTTATGAATATCTTTATGTTCTACATAAATACGTAAATCAATGGTTTTACCGGATTTAGTTACAAACTTATCTTTAATATGTGCTAAGTTACCCGCAACTAGTGCAAACAAGTAAGATGGTTTTTTAAAAGGATCTTCCCATATTGCATAATGTCTATTTTCCTCCAAAGAGCCACTATCGATTAAATTACCATTAGCCAACAGAACTGGATATGAAGATTTATCAGCAATGATTTTAGTCGTATAGGTTGTAAGTACATCTGGTCTATCATAAAAATAAGTTATTCGTCTAAAACCTTGTGCCTCACATTGAGTACACAAAATAGAATTTGTTCTAAATAAGCCAGCAAGCTTAGTATTATTTTGTGGTTCAAGACGAGTTACAATTTCTAACTTGAATTCATTTAAATCATTATCAATAATCAATTCATCATGTTGAATAATATATTCGTTTGTAGAAAGTTCAATATCATTAAGTTTAATACTAACTAGGGTTAACTCATCTCCATGCAAACATAAAGCTCCAACATCTATTCTTCGTACCAATATTGTACTTTTAACTAATACAAAGTCAGAATAAATATCAAATTCAAGTTGAATATTATCTATATTAAAATTAGTTGGCTTATAGTCTTTTAAGTATGTAGTCAAAATTTACCCCTAATTATTGTTATATAACTAATTGTAACAAAGAAACAATTATCTTTTTAGTAAATGGTGTGCAGGGCCAGCAATTTCATTCTATACTGTAACTAATAAAAATAAAAAATAGTATTGGGGGTGCACATGAGCACACAAAAATTTCTAGATGAATATGCTAAACGATATGAAACTAATAAAGAAGAAGAGATGGGGCTAGATGAGTATCTGGAGCTCTGTTCTAAAGATCCTATGGCATATGCTAATCCGGCGGAAAGACTACTTAAAGCCATTGGTGAACCGGTAGAGATAGATACGCGTAACGATCCTATTCTTTCAAGAATATTTTCTAATAAAGTTATTCAACACTACCAAGTTTTCGATGAGTTTTTTGGGATGGAAGAGCCAATTGAACAAATAGTGGGCTTTTTAAAACATGCAGCCCAAGGCCTTGAAGAAGTTAAACAAGTCTTATATTTACTTGGACCAGTGGGTGGCGGTAAGTCATCACTTGCAGAAAAATTAAAAGACTTAATGGAGCTTACCCCTATTTATGCTATCAAAGGTTCTCCTGTACATGAATCGCCACTTGGATTATTTAAACCTGAGGAAGACGGACAAATATTGTTTGATAAATACGGAATACCAAAAAGATATTTGCGTTTTATAATGTCTCCATGGGCGATTAAGAGATTAGGTGAGTATAACGGCGATATAAGTAAATTTAGAGTAATTAAGGTAAAACCATCTCGCGCTAAACAAATTGCTATTGCTAAGACTGAACCAGGTGATGAGAACAATCAAGATATTTCATCGTTGGTTGGTAAAGTAGATATTCGCAAGCTTGAAGAATTTTCCCAAGACGATCCAGATGCATATAGCTATTCAGGTGGATTATGTCGCGCGAATCGTGGTCTACTTGAGTTTGTGGAAATGTTCAAAGCTCCAATCAAAGTGCTACATCCTTTATTAACCGCAACGCAAGAAGGAAATTATAATCCAACTGAAGGCTTGTCATCTATACCGTTTGAAGGATTAATTCTTGCGCACTCGAATGAGTCTGAATGGCAGTCTTTTCGTAATAACAAAAACAATGAGGCATTCATTGACAGAATCAATATTGTTAAAGTCCCATATTGTTTACGAGTGTCTGAAGAGTTAAAGATATATCAAAAATTACTAGACTCAAGTTCATTAGTTAAGGCTCCTTGCGCGCCTGGTACATTAAATATGTTAGCGCAATTTTCAGTTTTAACTAGGCTAAAAGAGCCACAAAATTCAAGTATATACTCTAAACTTAGAGTTTATAACGGTGAGAGCTTGAAAGACACTGATCCCAAAGCTAAATCTTACCAAGAATATCGCGACTTTGCTGGAGTTGATGAAGGAATGAGTGGTATTTCTACTCGCTTTGCTTTCAAAATATTATCTAAAGTTTTTAACTTTGATCATACTGAAATAGCAGCAAATCCGGTGCATTTATTATATGTTCTTGAAAGACAAATAGAACAAGAGCAGTTTTCTCAAGAGCTTCAAGAAAAATATTTATCTTTTATAAAAGAATTTCTAACGCCTAAATATGTTGAATTTATCGGTAAAGAAATTCAAACTGCTTATTTAGAATCTTATTCTGAATATGGGCAAAATATATTTGATAGATATATTACCTACGCTGACTTTTGGATCCAAGATCAAGATTACCGTGATCCTGATACAGGTGAAATATTTGATAGAGAGGCATTAAATGCCGATCTTGAAAAAATTGAAAAGCCTGCCGGAATTTCAAATCCCAAAGACTTTAGGAATGAAGTGGTCAATTTCGTTCTAAGAGCGCGCGCCAATAATCATGGTAACAATCCTAAATGGAATAGTTATGAAAAATTACGTACGGTAATTGAGAAAAAGATGTTTTCTAATACTGAAGATTTATTACCTGTTATCTCCTTTAATGCTAAATCATCTGAAGATGATAAGAAAAAGCACGAAGAATTTATTGCGAGAATGGTTGATAAAGGTTACACCCGAAAACAAGTGAGATTGCTTTGTGAGTGGTATTTGCGAGTTCGCAAATCACAGTAGACTTCTTTCTAATTGAGGGTAAAAAATATGACCCAATTAATAGACCGACGCAAATCTGGTAATAAAAGTACGGTAAATAGACGACGTTTTTTAAAGCGTTATAAACAACAAATTAAAAAAGCTGTCTTTGATGCTATTGGTAAACGCAGTATTACCGAAATTGATAAAGGTGAGCAAGTTACTATTCCATCGCGTGATATTTCCGAACCACGGTTACAGCATGGTCATGGTGGAGTGGTGGACAGAGTTTTACCTGGTAACGACCAATTCATAGTTGGCGATAAAGTTCCTAAACCTTCCCAAAACGCTGGCCAAGGCAGTGGTGATTCTGAAGCTAGTAATAGTGGTGAAGGGACTGATGATTTTGTTTTTCAGTTATCGCGTGAAGAGTTTTTAGAAATGTATTTTGAAGATCTTGAACTGCCTGATCTTGTAAAAAAAGAATTAGCGGGGATTAACACTTTTAAAAATGTGCGTGGAGGGTTTACTGCAACTGGCATACCGACAAACATTAATGTATTAAGATCTATGCGCCAAGCAACCGGACGTAGACTGGCTCTTTCTGCAACTTTAAAAAAACGTCTTAATCAAGCAGAAGAAGACCTTAAAAAACTTGAGCAAAAAGCTAAACCCAATAAAGATGCTATACAAAAACTATTAGATGAAATAGAAGGTTTAAAAAAGAAAATACTTGCCATTCCTTTTATTGATTCTTTTGATTTACGTTATAACAATAAAATTCGCATTCCTGCGCCAACTACTAAAGCTGTAATGTTTTGCATAATGGATGTCTCAGGATCGATGGATGAACAAAAAAAAGAGATAGCAAAGCGATTTTTTATTTTGCTTTACCTATTTTTAAAACGTAATTATGCAAACATTGACTTAGTTTTTATTCGTCATCATACATCTGCTAAAGAAGTAGATGAAAATGACTTCTTTTACTCCAGAGAAACAGGCGGCACGGTAGTATCTAGTTCATTGGAACTTTTATATGAAATAATTAGTAATCGTTATAGCCCATCTCAATGGAATATATACGTTGCCCAAGCATCAGATGGAGATAATTGGAATGCAGACTCACCTATTTGTCTTGAGTTAATGCAAAAAAAAATCATGCCTCTAGTTCAGTATTTTGCCTATATAGAGATTATGCCTCGTCATCATCAGAGTCTTTGGGAGGTATATGAAAAAGTTAATGAAGAGCATGATAATTTCTCTATGGAAAACATCGATAACATCACCAATATTTATCCAGTTTTTAGAGAGTTATTTAAAAGGAAAACGGTATGAAAAAGAAGCCCATATCAACCGATGCAGAATGGACTTTCGAGTTAATAGAAAAATATGATACCGAAATTTCACGTATTGCTAAAAAATATAAATTAGACACTTACCCAAACCAAATTGAAATGATTTCTGCTGAACAAATGCTAGACGCTTATGCATCATCAGGGATGCCAATAAACTATAGTCATTGGTCTTTTGGCAAACATTTTGTGACTTATGAGAAAAACTATCAACGCGGAGCAATGGGTCTTGCATATGAGCTTGTTATAAATTCTAATCCTTGTATTGCTTATCTAATGGAAGAAAATACTATGGCCATGCAAGCATTAGTTATAGCACATGCTTGTTATGGGCATAACTCGTTTTTTAAAAATAATTACTTATTTAAAATGTGGACATGTGCCGATGCTATTATTGACTATTTAGTTTTTGCTAAAAACTATATTAGTGAATGCGAAGAAAAATATGGAGCAGAAGCAGTCGAAGCTACTATAGACTCATGTCATGCGTTAATGAATTATGGAGTTGATAAATATAAACATCCACCAGCATTATCCATGCAAGAAGAAAAAATACGTCAACAAAATCGTGAAATATATCTCCAATCAGAAATTAATGAATTATGGCGAACTATTCCTAAAAGCAAAAAAGATTCGGCAAATAAACAGAAGAAACGCTTTCCTAATGAGCCACAAGAAAATATTTTATATTTTCTTGAAAAGAATGCCCCTTTACTTGAACCATGGCAACGTGAAATTGTTAGAATTATTCGAAAAATAGCTCAATATTTTTATCCTCAACAGCAAACTAAAGTCATGAATGAAGGATGGGCATGTTTTTGGCACTATAATCTGCTACATGATTTATACCAAGAAAACTTAGTAAATGATGCCTTCATGCTCGAAATTTTACAAACTCACACTAATGTTATTATGCAACCAGCTTATAATAGTCCTTATTATAGCGGGATAAATCCATACACGCTTGGTTATAATATGATGCAAGATATTAAGAGAATTTGTGAAAATCCGACTCCTGAGGATGAAAAATGGTTCCCTGATTTTGCAAATACTAATTGGCTTGAGACTATGGATGAAGCCATGCGCTATTATAAGGATGAAAGCTTCATTGCCCAATACTTGTCACCTAAAATTATGCGCGATTTAAAATTATTTCAAATAGTAGATGATGATCGCTATTCAGAATACCAAATTACATCAATTCATAATGAAGACGGCTATCAAAAAATTAGAGAGGCTTTATCAGCACAATATAACCTTGGCAATTTAGAGCCGGATATTCAAGTTTACTCTGTAGACTTAGAAGGAGATCGAACTTTAACATTACATTATACTCAAAGAAACCGTATACCTCTTGGCAAAACAACAGAAGAAGTATTAAAACACATCCACTCTCTATGGAAGTATCCCATACTTCTTAAAGTTATAAATGAAAACGATGAAGTGATTAGCGAATACCGATGTCCACCACCAACACCGCCTATCGCAATATAGTTGGTGATGCTATATTTTAGTCATGCTTGTAATTTCTATATTAATTCTGCGTGCTACTTCTTGGGATGCTATTTCTACTAATGATGATAGGTTATTAGTAGAAATAGATGCAAAATCTATTTCTACGCCATAGAAAATAATTTCTTTAGGCAAAGAACTAATAGCTTCACCAATTTCTAAAGCTTGTGCAATGCCAACATCGTGGGTAGTAAGCACAGATTTTAGTTCTTTAATTTCATTTTTATATAGTTTATGAATAGTACCGATTGGTTTACTTGATATTACTGCATCTACTAAATATACCATATATGCGCCGCGCATTAATTCTAGTAAGTGCATGCCAGGCCTATCATGCTTTTCTATAACTAGTCGATTTGGTATGTTGTTTTTAAATTTTTCTTGTTCTTTTAATATATTATCTATAACCATCCAACCAACTTTATCATCCCCATATGGTGAGCCTATGCCTAAAATTTTTATCATAAATATTCTAATTTCAAGTTTAAAAAATGAGTTGCGCAAGATATACAAGGATCGTAATTTCGAATAATCATTTCACTATGTGCACGTAGTTCAGCAACAGGTTTATTTAAACCAAATTGTTTTAATGAGCAGATCAAATCTTCTTCTATACGAGCTTGATTTTGGCTGGTTGGAGGCACAATTCGTGCTTGTTTTATCTTAAATTGTTTATCTAATTCATAAGAATGCCACAATAATCCACGCGGCGCTTCAGTGCAACCATATCCTATTCCAGCTTGGGGCTTAATCGCATCAATAGATGACTTTGGTATAGTATAATTACTTAAAATACGAATTGTTTCTAATATGCCATAATATACTTCTATTGCTCGTGCAATTATACTGTGGCACATATTTTGACTTGGGAAATTTATACCTAATTTTTGTAACAACAAATGAATTTCAACCGGCAAAAATCCAAAGCAATTATTAATTCTCGCTAATGGTCCAACTAAATATGGTTTATCTTGTAATTTACAATGCAAAGCTGTTGAATAAGGAACTTGATACTCTTTAAAATAATCCGCAAACTCTTCTTTAGAGATATTTAAACCTTTATTAGATACAATATTACCTTCACATATTGGATATTCAGTTGCATGGTATAAAGAAACAGAAGTAAAATCCTGCGTGTTATCTGGAAGTGGTAAAGTTGTAAGCCAAGTAAGCAAAGCCTCGCAGTCAGCGATTAGTTTCTTAGCTTGTTTTAAAATTTTTGTGATTTCATCGATTTTTGGCGCATGATAAAAACCACCAACACATGCTCCAACAGGATTAACAGAGCGCTTGCCGAATAGTTTAATTAACCTATTACCAAATTCTTGTAGTCTTAATCCTCGACGTACTTCTTCAGGGTTAGATTTTGCCATATCTGCCGCGGTTTTAAATCCAAGAAAGTCTGGTAGTGCTAATAGGTGAATATGTAAACTATGGCTTTCTATCCATTCGCCACAATAAAATACTCGGCGCATATTTCTAACCCATTCAGATTGCTTGTAATTAAAACACTGTTCAATTGCTTGCGCTGCACTCATTTGATAAGCAACAGGACAAATACCACAAATTCGTGCAACAATATCGATAACATCTTGGTAGTCGCGTCCTTCTAAAAATTTTTCAAACAAGCGCGGAGGTTCGAAAATTTTTAGTTGTAAAAATTCGATATTATTATTTTTAATTTGTAATTCTAATGCACCTTCACCCTCGACTCGCGCTAAAACGGGGATATTTAACTTAATATTACTATTTTTTGACAATTTTTATTCCCTTAAAATATTCTCCAGCCTGTTTGAAAGTCGGGGCTTGATTATTAATATGTAAAAATTTTTGCGCAATATCTTGTTTAGTAAAACCTATATTCTCAAAATATGAACCTAACGCTATAGCATTATTATTTTCAGAAGGACCATAACAGCCATAACATGCTCGCCCAATACTCGGACATAAAGCGCCACATCCGGTTTGAGTTACTGGCCCCAAACATGGTAAATCCTTAGTAACTAAAACACAGGGATTATTTTGCCTTTTACAATCTAAACAAACGGAATCACGTTTAATTTCTGGAAATGTACCAAGTGCCAAGCAACGCAGCGCATCTAAAACTTGCGCTGTATTAACAGGACATCCCCATAATTCTAAATCAACATGAATGTGCGTACTTATTGCTGTAGAAGTTGCCAAACTATCGATTGTTTTAGGGGTTGCATAAATAGCGCTCATCCATTCTTGATGATTAGCAAAATTCCTAAGTGCTTGGATTCCGCCGGCTGTTGCGCAAGCTCCTATTGTAATTACGTAATGACTATTATTACGTATTTTTTGAATACGCTTTTTATCTTCTGGAGTAGTAATGCTTCCTTCAATAAAAGATATATCTACTTTGGCATCAACATCTAATTTACCAAATTCTGCAAAGTGTACTATTTCAAATATTTCAGCAATCGTTAATAGATTTTCACCGGCATTTAAAAATGCTAATTGACAGCCATCACAAGATGTAAATTTATGCACAGCTAAACGTTGCTTTGCCATAGTCATTTAAAATCCAGGGATATTAAATAGTTCTTTAATTTCAGTATAGGCAAAAACAGGGCCGTCTTTACAAATAAATTTTCCACCATACTGACAATGTCCGCAATGACCAATACCACATTGCATGTTGCGTTCCATACTTAAATATAGATTATTTTCTGGTATGTCTTTTTGCTGTAAAGCATTGATAGCCGCAAGCATCATGCCTTCAGGGCCACACATCATAACTATACTATTATGTGCTTGTAGGTCTAAAGTTTTTATCATATCGGTAACATGACCAGTAGCCCATGGCCATTGTAATCCTGATTTTTCAGCAGCAATATGTACTTCTGTACGCGAAGACTCACTCCATTTTTTATATTTCTGCATAAAAATAAAGTCATCACTGTGTTTTACACCTTGCAATATTATTAACTTACCATACTCATTTCTACGCGCTAATATATAATTAATAACCGCAACAGTAGGGGCGCAGCCTAAACCGCCTGTTACAATGATGACATCTTTATTTTTAGCAATCTCAAGCGGCCAACCACGACCAAAAGGTCCTCTAATTCCAATATAATCTCCTGGCTTTAATAATTTAAAAGCTTTCGTTACTCGCCCAACAATTCTAATTGTATGCTGTAAAATTTCGTTATCTTCAGGATTAGAGACAATTGAGATAGGAATTTCGCCTATTCCATATAAGTACAACATATTAAATTGCCCAGGCTTAAAAGCAAAAAGCTGGCGATGCTCTTTATTAGTTATCCTCATATCAAGCGAAAAAATATTTTTAGCCTCTTGAACATTAGCTATAATTTCGGCGCTCATTGGTAAATATGGATCTTGTTTATTCATCTGCTTTATCCAATGCTGCTAATTCTTCGGTGACATCTATTCCCACAGGGCAGAAAGTAATACAACGTCCACAACCTACGCAGCCACTAGTTCCAAATTGGTCAAACCAGCTGCCAAATTTATGAGTAAGCCATTGTCGATAACGTTTTTGCGTATCTTTACGTATTACTTTACCAACGATATAACTATGCCCACTAGTAAAACAAGAATCCCAGGTACGAATATGCTCACTTTCATTTTTGCCTAAATTACTAGTATCATGTTCACTATGACAAAAACAAGTGGGGCATACTTGAGTACAATTTCCGCAAGATAAACAACGATTAGCAACCTCATTCCATCTTGGATGCTCTAGATTATTAAATAATAAATCTTTTAGTTTAGAACTATTATCGAAAGGAACCTTTTTAGTTTGCATTTTAGTGGTTTTTGCAATAACTTTTTTTACCGCAGCTTTTTGTGTGGCATTCGCTAAATTTACATTTAATTGTAGAACTATCTCAGCACCTTTTTCACTTCCGGATTGAATTACAAAGCCATCTTTAATTTCAGTTAATAAAATATCGTAAGAGCTTTTAATTTCAGGGCCTGAGCCCGCGGATACACAAAAACAATTAGCAGAAGAGTAACTACAATTTACTCCAATAATAAATAAATTTTTACGTCGTTCTTTATATCTCGGATCACAATATTCACCTTCTAAGAAAACCTTATCTTGGATTTCCATAGCGTGAATATCACATGCTCGCGCGCCTATAATTGCAATTGGTTTTTCTTCTTTTTGAGTGGGTTCGAAAGCTAATTTTCCATTTTCATCACGTACAACTTTCCACGCAGTTTCTTCTGGTTTAAATAATAATGGTTTAATAGCTTGCGGGCCATTTGAGAATGCAAATGCAAGATTACTTTTGATTTTCTCTAAACGATATTGGCCAGGAGATTGTTTATCGCGTATTCCCCAAGGCAACTCTTCTATGCTAGTTAAAGAATCATAAGCGATAATACCATCGCGAACTTTGGGCCCAATACATGTAAATCCTTTTTTTTGTAATAAATCTAATAAAGAATTAAATTCTGAATACAATAAAAAATATTGCATAAGGTTAACTCCGTGTATGTTTCCTTATTTTTTAGACCAAGGCTCTTAAGTATCTTGGGCATAAGTAAGATTGTACAGAAATTATTATCAAACTCAATTCGTAAAAAAATTTGGGGTAGTGAATTGTGGTGCTAAGGATGCAATTAAAATTTCATGATGTTCAATAAATGATATAAGATCCATTTGTAATGCTAATTTTTATTTGTCGGTAGCTCAACTCCCTTATGACTCTAAGCTTCGTTTATTATTTGTAGCAATAAAGGCGGGGAATGTAAAAATATGTTACATATGTTTTATCAATTTATGACACCCCCTACTTGATATATATGATAAAGAAACAGAACAAACCACAATGGAAATGGCATATGCAAGTAGTAATCTTTATATGGTAGACGTTATAAGAAGGATAGTTATAACACAACAACTGGAATTAAAGAAGGTAAATAGAAAAACAAGAGATTCTATCGATGGATTTTTATTACAAAAAGAACCAAAATATCCTTTACTAAGACTAATAGAGCAGATATTTTGTGGGGATGTAACAGCTCATCATGAACGGAATATAAAGTAAATAAAAACTTTAAGGAGAGTGTCCATCTAACTGTGTGAACGCTTAGAATCTGCTAACAAATCCTAGGTAATTGTTCTCCTACTAACCAATCAACGATCCGTTTACCACCTAATTTGGTTTTAAGCTGTACAAAGTTATTTGGATCTTGTATAACTTCACCAATAATTTCTGCATGTTGTCCCATTGGGTGAGAACGCATAGTAGTAAGGATGCGAGAACTATCTTCACTAGCGCAGACAACTATACATTTGCCTTCATTTGCCACATATAAAGGATCTAAGCCAAGTAGTTCACAAGCTCCTTTTACTTCTAAACGGCAAGGGATTTTACTTTCATCAATTAACATACCAACGTTAGACTGAGCCGCAATTTCATTAAGGGTTGTTGCTAATCCACCTCTAGTCGGATCGCGCAAACAATGGATATTCGGTGAAGTATTAAGTAAAGTTGCAACTAAATCATTTAAAGGCGCAGTATCAGATAAAAGTGTAGTTGCAAACTGTAAATTATTGCGTAAAGACATAATAGCAATACCATGATCACCAATATGGCCATTAATTAAAATATGATCGCCTGGTTTAGCTCTATCTCCAGAAATATCAACACCTTCCATAACTTTGCCAATGCCAGTTGTGGTAATATATACTCCATCTCCTTTACCACGCTCAACAACTTTAGTATCACCAGTAATAATTGGCACATTAACTGCTGATGCCGCCTCTGCCATTGAATAAACAATTTTCTTTAAATCGCAAAGCTTGAAACCTTCTTCCAAAATAAAACTAACCGCTAAATACAATGGAGTTGCGCCAAGCATGGCTAAATCATTAATTGTGCCATTGATTGCTAATGACCCAATATCTCCGCCAGGAAAAAATAATGGGGAAATCACGTGAGCATCTGTTGTCATTACCATACGACCATCATTTACTAAAAAATCAGCCGCATCGTTTTGCTTTGCCAACCACTCATTGGAGAAGGCTTTATAAAACAATTGTTCTATAAGTCTTTTTGTAGAGCGTCCGCCACTACCATGAGTTAAATCTACAGTATCTTTTTTAAAATTAATTTTCACAACGGAATGAGGTTTTTCAATTGTTTCTGTCATTGCGTAATCCTTCCATAAGCATATACTGCCGCGCATGCTCCTTCTGATGATACCATACATGAACCTAATGGATTTTCAGGGGTACATGCGGTTGCAAATAATTTACATTCCATAGGTTTTTTTATCCCTCTTAAAACAGAACTACAAATACATTGTTTATGTTCTTCGCCAACTATATCTGGTAATACAAAACGTTTTTCAGCGTCAAACTCAGCAAATTCAGGTTTAATCTGTAATGCGCTCTTAGGAATTACTCCTAAACCACGCCACTCAAAATTCGCTCGTAACTCTAAAACTTCATCGACCAACTCTTGAGCGATAGGATTGCCAAATCTAGTTACAGCGCGCGTATATTGAACTTCTACTTTACAAATGTTTTGATTAATTTGCTCTAATAACATCGCAATAGAATGTAAAACATCTAAAGGCTCAAAACCTGCGATTACAATTGGTTTTTGGTATTTTTTACATACGTTTTCATACTGATGGCTGCCAATTAAAATGCTTACGTGTGCTGGACCAATAAAACCATCAAGCATTACCTCTCCTGTTTGCAATAAACTATCCATAGCAACTGGAGTTAACACATGATTACAAAAAACACTAAAATTCTTCAACTTTAATTTATGTGCTTGTTTAATGATAAATGCGGTTGGGGGAGTAGTAGTTTCAAAGCCTATCGCAAAAAAAATAATTTGTTTATCAGGATTAGATTTAGCAATTTTCAAGGCATCATCAACCGCGTAAATAATGCGAATATCCATGCCAGCAGCTTTCGCTTTGATTAAGCTTTTTCGCTCGGAACCTGGAACCCTTAACATATCACCATAACTGCAAAATATCACGTTGGGTATTTGTGCTAAAGCTAAGGCTTTATCAATCCTACCGATTGGTAATACACAAACTGGACAACCAGGACCATGAATCATTTTAACGTTTTTAGGTAAAAAACTTGGAATCCCATACCGGTGAATAGTGTGAGTATGCCCACCACAAAATTCCATAAATTGGTATTCGCGATTGGGGTCAACGGTCATTGCAATTTTTTTAGCAATCGCTTTTGCTAATTTTTCATCTCTAAATTCTTCAATATATTTCATGCGAGATCCTGCATTTCTGCAAATAATTTCAAGGTCTTTTCCGCTTCGTCTTGATTTAATTTTGTTAAAGCATAACCAACATGAATGATTACATAATCACCTACGCTAACATTATCTACTAAGGCTATTGAAATTTCTTTAATGATTCCACCTAAATTAACTAGTGCGCCGTTTTCAGGGAGAATTTGCGTGATTTTGGCTGGTATTCCTAAACACATTTTTATTGTCCTAAATTTCCGATAAGCCAGGCTTGGCCTAAAGATATCCCACCATCATTAGGCGGTAATGCTCGTGGTAATATTACTTCTAAACCTAAAGCTTGTAATTCTTTATAAATTCCTTCTGCAAGAAATTTATTAACAAAACAACCACCACTTAATAATACTATTTTAATTTGCATTTGCCTCGCGAATTTTAATATCCATGTTGTTAACCCCTTAACTAAAGTTCCATGAAAAATATTAGCTCCCATAACAGGATCTGTTAGGCCCGCAATAAAATCTAAAGTTGGTAAAAAATCAATTTGTGAACCTAGATCTCGCCATCCATTCGCCAAAACTTGTGGTTTTGTTACAAAACTTTCCAAACGCATTGCCGCCTCACCTTCATAGTTGGATATGGAAGTAATGTTTAAAAGAGCGCTAGCCGCGTCAAATAAACGCCCACAACTACTAGTTAAAGGTGAATTAATATTTTTATCTAATAATTGTACAATATATTTGGCATGCTCATATTTTGCAAAGCGCTCTGCTATTTGTTCTTTTTTTCCTAAACAATGAAGTGCGCTTGCCGCCATGCGCCAAGGCTCGTACGTCGCTTTATCGCAACCTGGTTGTGGGATAGGTGCTAAACTACCTAAATGCAAAACCGAAGTTTTGTCTAAATACATTAACTCTCCACCCCAAGCTTCACCTGAAGCACCATAACCATACCCATCTAAAACTAAACCTAAAGCTTTGGTAGAAATATTATGTTCTGCTATAAGAGATGCGAGATGAGCATGGTGATGCAAAACCCCATGCGATTTAATATTATATTTCTCAGCTAAATCACATGCGAGTTGAGTCGTATAAAAATCCGGATGTAAATCATGCGCGATACGTTCTGGTTTAACATTTAAGAAGCTCATAAAATGTTGCAAAGACTCATGCAAAAAATCAATAGTCGCTTTATTATTTAAACTGCCAATATATTGAGAAACAAAAGCTTCATTTCCACGCGTTAAGCAAAAAGTATTTTTAAGATGTGCGCCTAAGGCAAGAGTTACAGGTATTTCATGTGCTAATTTTATTCTATTTGGTACGTAGCCACGAGCACGGCGGATAAATAAAGGTTTATTATTAATAACTGTTAAAACTGAGTCATCAACGCGACAAACTATTTGCCGATTATAACTAAAAACTTCATCAACTATAGTTGAGAGCTGCAAATTTGCACTTTCATCATCACATAATAATGGCTCACCAGAAACATTAGCGCTAGTTACAATCAGTAATGGCTGTTGTGCTTCGGTAAGCCATGCACTTCCTTGCGGTTTGCCAAGTAAAGTGTAAAACAGTAGATAATGTAAAGGGCTATTTGGCAACATAATTCCATAATTATTTAAGTAAGGCGCAATAAAATTATCTTTTGAATTATATAATTTAGGAGATATAACTATGGGTCGCTCTTTGGATTTTAAAAGCTCTTCTGCTGTTTTTGTTAGTTTTACTATATTGCGCGCACTTGCGATATTTAACACCATTAGAGCAAAAGGTTTAGTTTGGCGATTTTTTTTGGCGCGTAAGCTTTGCACAGTTTGCTGTTGCCTCGCATCACAAATAATTTGATAACCACCTAATCCTTTTAAGCCTACAATTTTTCCATCTAAAATCATGCTACTTATTTTAAGTAAGGTATCAGTATGAGATTGTAATTGTGGGCCACACTCGTTACATGCTGTTGGTTGCGCATGATACCTTCTATCTAAAGGATTATGATAATCAAATGCACATTTCTCACATAATGAGAAAATATCCATAGATGTTTGGCGGCGATCGTATGGAAGATTGCGTGTAATTGTAAAACGCGGGCCACAATTGGTACAGTTTAAAAAAGGATATAAATAATAGTGACTATTTGGGTCGAATAATTCCCGCAAACAATCTTCACAAATTCCAATATCTGGTGAAATAATAGTTCTTACTTTGCCAGGCGCGCTATCTTTTATTGTAAAACTTTGTTCATTTGCAATATGCGGTATAAATTGTTCTTTAATCTTATCAATATTCGCCAAAGGAGGGATGTTACTTAAAAGAATTGCTAAAAAACGCTCGACTTTTGCGCCTTGAATTTCAATTAATACGCCTAAACCATTATTTTGCACCCAACCAGTTAAATTAAGCTTAGTTGCAGTACGAAAAACATGCGGACGAAAGCCAACTCCTTGTACTTGGCCGGTCACTAAAATTTTTAGGCGTGTAAGTTTCATGAAGTTTTTATAGTAAGCCACTCATACCAAGCATCTAGTCCTTGCCTATTTTTGGCTGAGATAGGTAATATATCTACATTGGGAGTTATATCATGGATATGTTTTATACAAAGCTCAAGGTTAAATTCTACATAGGGCAATAAGTCCATTTTGGTAATTAAGACTAAATCAGCTAGACGAAACATTTCTGGATATTTTATAGGTTTATTATCACCTTCAGTTACCGACAAAATAACTATTTTGTAATGCTCGCCTAAATTAAAAAATGCTGGGCAGACAAGATTACCTATATTTTCGATAAATAGTATTGACTGTTTTTGTTTAGGTAATTTATCTAAAGCATGTCCTACCATATGTGCATCAAGATGACAAACTTTACCCGTATTAACTTGTACGGCAGTCACTCCGCTTTTTTGCAATTGTTTTGCATCTTCTTCACTTTGTTGATCACCAACAATTATCGACATTTTAATTTTATCTTTAAGGTCTTTAAAAGTCTGGCTAAGAAGAGTAGTTTTACCTGAACCAGGACTAGACATTAAATTAAGGGCAAGTATCTCGTTTTGGGTAAAGTATTTATTATTGAGTTTGGCAAATTTATTGTTTTCTGCGAAAATATTTTCTTCAACCATTATAATATTTTCATCATGTGTATGACTATGTACAACGTTAGAGTTATGATTTTTTAATTTCTCATTGCCATGATCCGAACAACCGCAAATTCCACACATTATTTTACCTCCATGTATTTAACCAGTAACTCTTCGCCACGTATAATCTTTAAATTGCCTTGCTTACAATTTTCACAAACATCGGCATAATTTTTGTAAGATACGTTTTTATGGCAGGAGTCGCAAGTAGCCTTTCCAGGAATTTTAACAATTTCTAAAATAGCTCCATCAGCGAAGGTGTTTTTAGAAAGAACTTTAAAACTAAATTTTAATGAATCCTGGTCAATTGCTAATAATTCACCAGCTTCGATGACTACTTTTGTCACCCGTTTATCTGGTTCATTTTGCATTTTAGTATTTATGATATTAAAAATATTTTTACATAACCATAATTCATGCATAAGAGATAAGTTTATTTAAATTTATTATACAAATTGTTAGGCTAAAACAGGCAATGATTAATCCAGCTAATTTAGAAAACATAATGGAAAACCTATCTGCTCGTTGTAAAATATTAGCAATCAAGTAACCGTTAATGCCATCCGAAGCCATCATTCCTAACATAAAAAATATACCAAGAATCGCAGCAAAAAATCCACCTGCCATGGCTTTAGCCGAAAGTGAAAATAATGCTACTTGACTAAAAGTGTCAAATGACAAGGCAAACAACGCGCCTATTAGAACAATGTATAACACATTAAATTCATCTTGTTGTTCTGTATCTTTCGACTTTTTGCATAAAATGTTATTAAATAATAGCCTTTTTATACTTGGTAATACAACATTAGATGCAGAATTGTTCCACACACCCCATAAGGTAAGGATGCCAAATAAAAATAGAAAAATAACCGAAATGGCATTTCCAAAATTATTAAGCCAATTTGGTACTTCCAAATTAGCGATTCCACTGCCAATTATTAGGCTAATTGTAATGACAACTAATCCATGTCCAAAAGAAAATAGCATGCCAGCAAATTTAGAAATTTGCCTATTAGGGGCGGTTCTAGTAATAGAATCTATCGTTGCTAGATGATCTAAGTCTAAGCCATGACGCATACCTAAAAATAAAGCCATTGATAATTGTATAATTATTTCCATTATTTACCTTTAAGTCTTAATTTTACAACGCTTGCAGCGCTGTTGTTTTATCAAAATGAATTAAACTATCAAATTGATATGGTAAGCGTGTAAAAAAATAATGGCTTAGGCGTTCCGTTTCTGGTCGATAAATCACGCCTATTGCACGTTGCAACCGTGGGATTTTTAAAACATGCTCTAAGGTTTCATTGCCAATTAAATGTAAAATAAAATTTTTATATGCAAGTTGATGGAATAATTCTTCATAGCTTTCTGCAAAGCCAGGAGTAATTTTTTTACACTCAGCAGGCTCATCCCAGTTAGAAGCAGCAGTAACAAACCCTTCATGAGTTGAAAAACCAATGGAATAAGTATCTATATATTGTTCTCTTAATAACTGCCCAATATTTACTTCTCCTTGCTCTCCCATTTCAGTTGCTCGTGCATCCCCAACATGAGAATTATGCGCCCAAATAATAATTTTTGCAGGTTGTTTAAAACGATGTTCTAAATGGTCTATTAACACATTTACTGTTTCAGACATATGCATATCTCGAATATTCCAGGAAGATATATGCCCATTAAACATAGAACGATAATAAGTTTCTGCATCTTTTGGGCTGCCTTTGCCTTGTAAATAGCAGTGAACTCGATACGCATCAGTCCAGTCTCCCTCGATTGCTACAGCCATAAACCCTTTTTGCTCAATCAATTGCTTAGTAATTTCAATCCGAGCTTTATAAAACTCATGAGTTCCATGTGTTGCTTCACCAAGCATAACAAAACGAGCATCACCAATCTTATCCAAAAGTGATGAGTAATCAACAGAGCTTGAAAATGGTTTGATATTATCGTTAAGCAATGTAATTAGCTGTTGATGATTATCCTTATTCATAACAGTTTTCGCATAATTAGAATAATGAAACTTTTAATATACAGACTTCTTAAATTAAATGGTATACCCATAATTGAATTAGGGCAGGGCTACCTCATGAAAAATATTGTCGTCATTGCGAACTGTTATTACGTGCCTTTAGGATAAAAAATTGCATTTTAAAGTTTCTTGGGTATATGATACTTAAGGCATAGCACATATATATATTTTGGATATATTAAATTGGAGTCTTTGCGTGAGGCAATTGGGTTTCGTTATACTTTTTTTTTCTATTTTTCTTTTAATAAGCTGTAAGGAAGGGCAATCATATAATGGTTATGTTGATGCTGATTTGACTTACCTTTCTAGCGATTATTCAGGAAGATTAAAAAGCTTATTGGTTAGACGTGGACAATTTGTAACTAAAGATCAATTGCTCTTTACCTTGGAACGAAGCCTTGAGAGAATTGGCGCGTCTAGCACCCGTTTTTCACGTAAAAATTTATATGCTCAAAAAAAGGTATTGCTAGATCAAATCCATTATTATCAAATTAATTATCAACGTACACTTTCAATGCGTCGTGCAAATGCTGCTAGTCAAAATGATTTGGATTTGGCAAAAGAGCAATTAGATGTTGCCAAAGATCAATTAGAAGGAGTTGAATTTCAAATCAAAGAAAGTCGGATGAGTACGGCTAATTGGTTATGGAAAATAAATCATAAACGTAATAATGCTACGCAAAATGGAATTATTTTTGATACTTATTTTACTCAAAATGAATTCGTAAATGCAGGACAACCAGTTTTATCATTAATTACCGCGCAGAACATTAAAATAATTTTTTTCATACCCGAAGAAAAGTTAAGCACCTTTAAGCTTGGTCAGAAAATAGTTGCTTCTACAAACACAGTTGCAGATTTAATAACTGGTGAGGTAAGTTACATTTCGCATGAGGCACAATATACCCCACCTATTATATATTCACGCGAAGAACGAGAAAAACTTGTATTCCGTGTTGAAGCTCGTTTGTTGCAACCAGATTTAAAAACAGTCCATCTGGGGCAACCAGTTACCGTGAAACAGATAATATGAATGATATTGCCATAGATATTCAGGATATTACTAAAGTATTTGATAAAAAAACTGTTGTTGATCACGTAAGCTTGCAAATTAAACGTGGTTCCGTGTTTGGTTTTTTAGGTTCGAATGGAAGTGGCAAAACAACGATGCTGCGTATGATTTGTGGGCTTCTAACTCCAACAGAAGGCAAAGGAGTTTGCCTTGGTTATAATATTTTGACTGAATCTGAAAAAATTAAACAGAAAATAGGTTATATGCCGCAGAAATTTAGTTTATACAATGGATTAACCGTATATGAAACATTACGTTTTTTCTCGGATGTATATAAAATTATAGAGGTGGATGTTGCAATCGAAGAAATTATAGCAGATTTAGTTCTAGAGCCTTTTCGTAATGTAAAAATTGGAGATTTATCCGGAGGGTGGAAGCAACGCGTCACACTTGCTTGTAATTTATTGCATAAACCAGAAATGCTATTTTTAGATGAACCAACAGCAGGAGTAGACCCGAAAGCGCGTAAGGATTTTTGGAATTATTTGCATAAGATTGCAACACGCGATCAAACTACGATACTTGTAACAACCCATTATATGGATGAAGCAGAAAAATGTACGGATTTGGCTTATATAAATCTAGGGAAACTTTTTTATACTGGCCCAACAAAGGCTTTAATTCCAACATCAGGCGTACAAACCTATACTCTTGAGAATCTTTCCCAATCTCACGATATTATCAGTCAAAAGCTTGCAGACGCATATCCTAAATTACAGGTTGCACTTATTAATAATGAAATTCGTATTTCATCACGCAAACAAGAATTGCTCGAACAATTTATCAAAGAACAAAGTTCTATATACACCTTAAAAAAGGTAACACCTAGCTTTGAAGAAGTATTTATAGGATTGATGCAAGTATGAGAAATTTGCTGAAACATGAAACATTTAATATTCGTAATAGCCGTTTTTTACGGATCTATGGTTTAATTCGCAAAGAATTTATTCTCATTTTTAGAGATCGTGGTACCATTGCGATGCTTATCGTTTTACCAATTATGTTATTGGTACTTTTTGGATTTGCGATTGATTTTGACCCTAAGCATTTGCCTACCGCAGTTATAAGTTACGATAATAGCCCATTGACACGTTTATTTACTAGTGGCTTACAAACTTCTCGATATTTTAAAATTGTTGATACAAGCTCTAATGAAAAGCAAGTAAGCCAGGAATTAGGTAGTGGACAAATTAGCTTTGCTATAACAATTCCAGAAAATTTTACCCGTAAATTTATTCGTGGTGAAAATCCAGAATTACTTGTCGCGATGGATGGCTCAGATCCTGGTAGTAGCGCAACCGCTTTAGGTAATATAAGACCAATTTTGGATCTTGCCGTTAAACAATTTAGTTCTCAAGGATTGGGTGGTGTTAATCCACATCCTGCTTTTGAGCGTAATATCAATTTAATTCATCATCGGCTTTATAATGAATCAAATATCAGCTCTTATAATATTATTCCAGGTTTGATAGGTGTATTGTTAACTTTGACCATGGTTATGTTGACTTCAACCGCGATTACGTCAGAATTTGATTCTGGTACAATGGAAATGTTGTTAAGTACTCCGTTAAGACCATCAGAGATAATAATTGGTAAGGTTATTCCTTATATTGTTTTAGGATATATGCAATTAACTAGCGTGTTAATTTTTGGCAAGTTAATAATTCATGTTCCATTAGAAGGCAGTTTAGTATTACTTTATCTTGCAACAGCCCCATTTATTGTTGCAAATTTAATGGTGGGTATGATTTTTTCAACCCTTGCTCAAACCCCAATGCAGGCCATCCAATTGAGTATTTTTTTCCAATTGCCTTCTATATTTTTATCCGGTTATCTTTTTTCATTTTTTGGTATGCCGATGTGGGCAAGAGCAATTGGTTATGGTTTGCCTATGACTTATTTTATGCGAATTGCGCGTGGCATATTGTTAAAAGGGAATGAGATATTGCAAATACTTCCTAATATAATTCCGCTTGTGATTATTGCAATTATTTTAATCTTTTTGTCTACGCGTATATTTAGAAAAACATTGGATTAAGAGTATGATAAATATATCCAAAATACTTCAAAATTTAACTTTTAAGCTAACGCAAAAATGTGTATTAGTCTTTTGTAGCATAGTTTTAATAGGATGCAATAAATTACTTAATGAAAAACCAGAGGTAGTTGTTTTACCAAAAAAGATGAGATCTGGCACACCTGTCATGGCTAATGCGCAAGATTTTCCTTTCGTTGTTTGGTGGGAAAAAATGCATGATCCTATTTTGAATCAACTTATTGAGATAGGGTTAGCGCGTAATAATCAACTACAAGCAGCCAAAGCAAATGTGCAACAAGCAAAAGCACAACTCCAAGAAGCGCGATATGCTTGGTTACCCACGCTTAACGCTTATGCCAATGGGTTTGTTGGTGGAGGATGGGATAGTGATGTAACGCCACAAGGACCTTTGGCAAGTAGCCGAGCTTTATCAAATATAGGCAATATTCATTTTAAGGGATACTTTAGTGGATTTACTCCACGTTACGCGGTCAATATTTGGCAAAATATACACAATACTAAGTTTTATAAAGCCTCTTTAGCCATGCAGCAGGCCAATTATAAAGCTACAAAGCTAAGTATAATTAGTCAAATTTGTGGTTCTTATTTTATGTTGGTTGGAGAAAAACAGCAGTTACAAGATCAAGAAACTTATCTAAGTGATTTACGCAAGCTAAAACAACTAGAATTGAAACGCTATCAAGATGGTGCATCTGATCTAACTACTATAACTAATATAAATCAGCAAATTGAGGGCTATGAAGCAAATATTGCGACGTTAAAAGATAGTATTAGTAATGTAGAAAATGCAATTCAAATATTGCTTAATCAAAATCCAGCGTCCTTAAAGCATACGTCACTTCATCGTTTAACGCTTGAAAATATTATACCGAGCAAATTACCAGCGACCGTTTTAAAAAATCGTCCTGATGTTCTTATGGCGTTACATAATGTTACTATGGGGAAAGCTAATGTTGGGATTGCATATTCAAATTTTTTCCCATCTATTTCACTTACAAACTTGTTAGGTTCCGCCGCCATAGATCTTCGCCGTCTTTTAACACTTTCTACAGGATTATGGGTAGCGCAAGGAGCTATAAATTTACCTGCCATCGATGGTGTGTCTTGGGAAAAAATTAAGGTGGCAAAATCAGGATATCTTGCGGCTATTTATAATTACCTACAAACATTACGCTTAGCCTTAGCAGATGTAGACAATAATTTAACTACCTATAAACGCACAAAAGAAGCTTATCAGCATCAAATGCAAGCACTGCATGCAGCACAAGTATCTTATACTCTTGCGCAATCCCGTTATTCAACAGGAGCTAGGGATTACCGTGAAATACTCAATACAAAATTAACTGTTGATACCGCACAATTGAATGTAACACTCGCTAAAATGCAGCAGTTAGATAGCATTGTTGGGGTGTATCAATCTGTCGCAGCTGGTATTGGCGATGATTTTAAAGTATTTTGCGGTGATTCAGTAAGGAGAATAGATGCAAAAAATTATAAGTAGTAATTTTAAAGATATTTTTGCAGATTTGCCGTTAAAAGACGCGGAAAAATCAATAGAGTTAAAAGCCGATTGGATAGAAACAATATTAGGTCCTATGCTTGCAATTGCGGATGATAATTTTTTGTATTTATTGGAATTTATAACTAGGCGTGGCCTTAAAAAAGAAATTACCCGATTGGGTATGCGTGGTTTTACTATTACTCCAGGAGAGTCTGCGCCTATTTGTTCTATTAAAAATGAATTAAGTGAATATTTTGCCGGAACATTAACTAAGTTTAAAACACCATATCGCGTTTTTGGTAGCCAATTTCAGCAACAAGTTTGGCAAAAATTATGTGATATTCCGTTTGGTGAAACAATAAGCTATCGAGAACAAGCAATTTCCTTATGCAAGCCTAGTGCTTATAGAGCGGTTGCTAATGCGAATGGCGCTAATCAGTTGGCAATTATTATTCCGTGCCATCGTGTGATTGCAAGTGATGGCACATTAGGTGGTTATGGTGGTGGGCTAATGATAAAACAGCGACTGCTAGAACACGAAAAGTTGTATAAAAGAGAATAATCTTGGCTAATAATTAGTGTTTTGAATTTAAACGGAATTATTATCTTCCCATTTTTTTACGCAATCTTTACCCTCAGATTTAGCCATATAAAGAGCGGCATCTGCTTGCTCAATGGATTCTTCTACTGATAAATTTGGGTCGAGCATCGAGATACCTATTGATACGGTTATATAGATGGGTTTTGACCTGCCTAACTTTATGGGTAATTGAGAAATTTTTTTGCGTAATCTATTCGTTATTTTAAACGCATCGTCTATATCTGTGTTTGGTAGACATAATAAGAATTCTTCCCCTCCATAACGAAATAATTTGTCATATATTCGTATGTTTTCTAGGATATAATGCGATATGCTAGCTAAAGTTGCGTCGCCAGATATATGACCATATTTATCGTTGATTTGCTTGAAATTATCTAAATCTATCATTGCAATAGAACAATTTAATTGTTTTCGTTTTACTATGTTTTGTTGTTCATGTAAAACAGAAAGCATGCTTACCCTATTGGTAGCCCCAGTTAAATTGTCATGATCATATATTAATACATAAATTTCGCGTTGTAGTGCTTCAAGTTCTAAATGCATTTTCTCTAATGCATTTGCAAATTTGTCGTAATCATAAGGGTGGATATTTTCATTATTTGAGGATTTTAATAAGAGATTTAAACAAGCTAAATGCATTGCCTCATGTTCGTTGCATAAAGCAATGAATCCTGGGTGTGCTTTTAAACTTTTTGGAACACTACTATATAACCATTGCCCAAAACGACATTCTTTATGGGAGTTTTTCATAATATCATGTTGATCTGGCACAAGTTTGCAGATAAGAGATCTAATTATAGTATTATACCATTGTTGGTGGTGGTAGAGTGCTTGTTCAAATTGAAAGAGAATATTTTGTAGTTCCTCTTGTTCTAGATTTAGCATTCCCACGTTAATATCCCCCAATTTTTAACTTAACATATTATTAACCTGGAATTAATTGTATATTATAATAATAGTTGATTTTTTAAATTTTTTACAAAATTAGTAATTAAACAGGCACTCTAATCCGTTGAACTCCTAATAATATCTAAATGCTAAATGATTGATTAACGATTAAAGCAACAGTATTATAATTATTTTTATATTAAGGATTATAATTATGACTAAAGTTTATAAGGATATAACAGGCGATATTTCCTCATCTCTTGCAAAGTTACGTAAAGAGATCCCCGATGTTATG
>JAUIBC010000006.1 GCA_030427555.1 Gammaproteobacteria bacterium
AGTCTCTTCTCGTTTGTGGATATTTAGAAACTGGACAAAAAACTTTAGGCCTGATATTAAGCAAAGATTTCAAAGAAATTTCAAATAAAATCACATCATTCGTTAATTCAAATGCATCCAGTAAACTTGGATGCATTGCACCAACAACCCCAATAGTTTTACCTTCGACTAATATATTAGCCGACTTTCCTGGATGCAAAGCACTATGTTCAGCTTTAACAAAACATATATTATTTATTGAAAATCTTGCAAATAAAGATTCCAAATCACCTTTCATGTCATAGAAATCAAATTTACCAGACTGTTCACTCCAATTTAAGTCTCCGTAACTACCACTAATTAAACCAGCAATCACTGGCTCTTCTTGAATTAACTGATCATCTTTTTGTGTTGGAGAATCACAAAGCTTGGGATCAAAGCAAAATCTACTTTCTTTAAAAACAACCCCACTTTCTACCAACTTAATTCCACTTTGTTGACGATGTATATTATGAATCATCGAAGCCAATAAACCAGGCCACATTCCAACACGCATAACAGACAACTCTGGTGAAATAGGATTAATAAGATTTTTTCCCATGTGCTCAGGATAAAATAATGCTTGAATCTCTGGATCCACAAAACTATAACTAATAGTTTCGCGGTAACCTCGACTAGCAAAGTGCTCGGTAGCTTGAGTTGATACTCTCTCGTTTAGACATATACTACCAGCTTTTACCTGAGTAGTTGGCATAACTGAGTCAACTTTATCAAAACCATTAACCCTAGTAACTTCTTCGATTAAATCAACATCTAAGCCAATATCAAATCTATAAGTAGGAGGTGTAACTAACCAATTATCATCATGAATCTCAATTTGCATGCCTAATCTTTCTAAAATATTTTGCATGCTACTTGCAGGAATATCTATGCCTATTAAACTTCTTACTTTTTTCGGATTAAAATTGATTCTTGCATTTATTGGTACAAATTTATTATTTACACGTTTGCAAATAGGTCCAGCTTCTCCACCAACGATTTGCTGAATTAAACTCGTAGCTCTATCGAGTGCTTGTTCAGTAAGTTCAGGATCAACTCCACGCTCAAAACGCTGTGATGCATCACTACTTACACCAAAACGGCGCGCTTTATTAACAATAACTGATGGTGCAAAATATGCACTTTCTAAAAAAATATCTACAGTATCAGATGTAACGGCACTATATTCACCGCCCATAATTCCAGCCAAAGCTAAAGCTTTTTCATCATCAGCAATAACCAAACAATCTGAATCTAACTTTGCATCTTGTGTATTTAGCAAAGTCAATTTTTCATCTGAAGATGCATAGCGAACTTGAATAGAACCTTTTAGCATTTGCAAATCAAAAGCATGCATTGGCTGGCCAAGCTCTAACATCACATAATTTAAAATATCTACAACTGGATGTAAACTACGCAAGCCCGCACGTCGCAATCGTTCTTGCATCCAAATTGGTGTCGTAGCATTTATAGAAATTCCACGTACAATTCGCCCTAAATATTTAGGACAAGCTTGGGGTTCTTGAACGTTAATAACCAACGTATCTGGAATATTTTCTTTTACTAAAGACTTTTGTGGATAATGTAAATCTAAATTATTTTTAGTAGATAGTTCTCGCGCCACCCCTAACACACTAAAACAATCTGCACGATTTGGGGTTAAATCTATATCAAAAACACTATCATCTAATTTTAAATATTCACGCAAATCACAACCAACAGGAGCATCTTCTGGCAACTCTAAAATACCGGAAGATTTTTCTTCAATTCCCAATTCAGACGCAGAACAAAGCATTCCATTTGACACCTCTCCACGCAGTTTTGATTTTTTAATTTTAAATCCACCAGGTAAGTTTGCCCCACAAGTAGCAAGTGCAACCATAAGGCCTTGGCGCACATTTGCGGCACCGCAAACTATTTGCATCTGACTTTGGCCATCATCTACCATACATAATGTCAGCCTATCTGCCTCTGGATGTTTTGCTGTGGAGATTACTTTTGCGACTATTACCCCTGTGAAATCTAAAGCCGCTTTACCAATTGAATCAATTTCTAACCCAAGCATTGTCAATTGATTTGCAATTTCTTGGGTACTAAGTGCAGGATTCACCCACTCCCGCAACCACGCTTCAGATATTTTCATGCATTTTACTCATCAAAACTGTTTTAAAAATACTATGTCATTTTCAAACATCATACGTAAATCATCAATTTCGAAATATAACATAGTGATTCTATCAATACCTATTCCAAAGGCCCATCCTTGATATTCTTCTGGATCTATATTAACCGCGCGTAAAACATTAGGATGCACCATTCCACATCCACCTACTTCAAGCCAACCTGTAAACTTACATACCCGACAACCTGATCCTGCACATTTAGTACACTGCAAATCTACCTCTGCTGATGGCTCTGTAAACGGAAAGTACGATGGACGAAAACGAGTTTGCATCTCTTTGGCAAATAGATCTGAAAAAAAGTCATCTAAAATACCTTTAAGATGCGTAAGATTAGACTCCTTATCAATAGCTAAACCTTCTATCTGATGAAACATAGGAGTATGTGTAACATCAGAATCACACCTATAAACTCGACCAGGAGCAATTAGTCGCAATGGAGGTGTGTTTTTTTCAAGGATTCTTATTTGCACTGGTGATGTATGAGTGCGCAACAATGAACCATCCCCAAAATAAAAAGTATCATGCATTGCCCTAGCTGGATGATGAGATGGTATGTTTAAAGCTTCAAAATTATAAAATTCACTTTCAATCTCAGGCCCTTCAACAATATCGAAACCTAAACTATGAAAATAATTATTAATTTTTTGCTTAATTTGCATGACAGGATGAATAGAACCTTGCGCATTATGTCGGCCAGGCAAAGTAACATCAATTTTATCTTGGCTTATTTTAACTTTTAGCGCCTCTTCCTTCAGAACAGCAAGCCTTTCATCAATCATCTCGCTAATATTACGCTTAGCGATATTTATTTTTTGGCCAACTATTGGTCTTTCTGATGGGGGTAAATTACCTAAGTTTTTTAAAATGTCCGTAAGCTTACCCTTTTTACCGAGGAAAGACACACGAATAGCATCAAGCTCAGCTATATCTTTAGTTTGCTCAATAGCCGATGACGCTTGTTCATGGATTAAAGTAATATCTTCTTGCATAAATAACGACTCGCTCAAACTGTTGCGATAGACTATGAAGACAGGTTCTTAAGTGAAAAATACTATTGTCTTAATTTAAAAATAAAAAGGCTGTGGTTCTTTTAAAACTAGAAATTTTTTGTAGGTTGGGCCTTGGCCCAACGAATAAGGTGATTTATCCATAACTGGATTTTTGTACCGTGCCTATATCGTTGGGCAAAAGCCCAACCTACAATATTATCGTTTTAAAAAAACAGCACCATACTAAAGATGCATCAAATAAAAGACTATGCAAGAGCCGCTTTAGCTTTTTCTGCTATTTGCGCAAATCCTTGCTTATCATACACAGCCATATCAGCTAAAACTTTTCTATCTAACTCAATATTAGCTTTTTTAAGTCCTGAAATTAATTTGCTATAAGACAAGCCACATTCACGTGCTTGTGCATTAATTCTTGTAATCCACAAAGCTCTAAATTGACGCTTTCTTTGTCTACGATCACGATAAGCATATTGACCAGCTTTAATTACCGCTTGTTTAGCAACACGATAAACTCTACTTCTAGCACCATAATAACCTTTTGCTTCAGCTAAAACTTTTTTATGACGAGCTCTAGCTATAACACCTCGTTTTACTCTTGGCATATTTAATCCTCCTAACTACCTTGCAACATTCGATCGACCAATTTAGCATCACATTTCTTCAAGACACCACCCGCGATGCGCAAATGACGCTTTTGCTTGGTACTTTTCTTAGTAAGGATATGATTACGGTAAGCACGACGACATTTCACCGCCCCACCAGCAGTTTTTTTGAAACGCTTTGCAGCGCCTCTATGTGTTTTTAACTTTGGCATATTTATACTCCGCATTAATTGCCCAAAATGGGTGCACACTTTTGCAATTCAATAATTTTGAAGCTATCTAATTTAACTTCATTACTTTTGATTATGTCATTCCCACATAAAGAGAATCTAGCTATGTGCTTATTCTAGGGTATGTTGACAACTAGATGCTCAACCAAAAATCATACTGATTTTTGAATGGCGCCTTAAAATTTCAACAGACTCTACTTCTTTTTGGGTGATAAAACCATTAATAGTTGCCTACCTTCTCGCTTCGCATGCTGCTCAACAATAGCAACATCTGTTGTATCCTCCTGGATACGCTCAAGAATTTTCATCCCCAAGTCTTGATGAGCCACTTCGCGACCACGAAAACGTAAAGTTATTTTTACTTTATCACCATTATTTAGGAATTTTAGCAGGTTGCGTAGCTTAACCTGGTAATCCCCTTCCTCCGTCGTAGGACGGAATTTAATTTCTTTGACTTGAACTTGCTTTTGCTTTTTTTTAGCTTCGGCTTGTTTTTTCCTTATTTCAAAGAGATATTTACCATAATCCATTATTCGACAAACTGGCGGTTTGGCTGTAGGAGAAATTTCCACTAAATCGTACCCACTTTCTTCAGCCGCCCGCAAAGCTTCTTTAATAGAAACTATGCCTGCTTGATTACCATCCACATCAATTAAGCGTACTTCTGGTACTGTGATTTTCTCATTAATTCTTGCGCGATCTCCATCACGCTTACTTGATGCACTAATAATCTAATCCTCCAAAAAATTCATATAATTCAAAGCTTATCTTGAACCTCGCGCAGCAGTTTATCATAAAATGTTTCATAAGTCATCATCCCAAGATCTTTGCCGCCTCTCATTCTTACACTAACTTTGCCTTCAGCAATTTCCTTATCACCAATAACTAGCAAATAAGGAACCTTTTGTAAACTGTGCTCACGAATTTTAAAGCCGATTTTTTCATTTCTCAAGTCTATTTTAGAACGAATATTATTCCTAGTAAGTAATGAATGAATTTTTTGCGCGTATTCATCATGCTTTTCGGTTATAGTTAAAATAGACACCTGTGTAGGAGCTAACCATGCAGGGAAACTACCAGCATAATGCTCTATTAAAATTCCAATAAATCTCTCAAAACTACCTAATATAGCTCGATGAATCATAACTGGTGGAATGCGCTTACCATCTTCTGTAACATATTCTGCTTCTAATCTTTTTGGCATAGAAAAATCGATTTGAATTGTCCCGCACTGCCAAATTCTACCTAAACAATCTGCCAAAGAGCACTCTATCTTAGGGCCATAAAACGCGCCTTCCCCAGGAGCATCAACCCATTCGATATTACAATCTTGCATCGCTTGACGTAAAGCTTCTTCCGCTTTATCCCAAATTTCAGTATTACCAACACGTTTTTCCGGACGAAGTGCTAATCTATATTTAATCTCAGTAAAACCAAAATCTTTATACACCTCCTGAACAAGTCTAATTAAATCAGCAACTTCTGCTTGAATTTGCTCTTCTGTGCAAAAAATATGCGCATCATCCTGAACAAAACCACGCACACGCATCAAACCATGTAAAGCTCCTGATGGTTCACAACGATGACAATTACCAAACTCAGCTAAACGCAAAGGTAGGTCACGATAACTTTTTATACCTTGATTATATATCTGAACATGACAAGGACAGTTCATTGGCTTAATTGAATATAGCCTATTTTCGGTTTCAGTAATGAACATTGCGTCTTTAAAATTTTCCCAATGCCCTGACTTTTCCCATAATACTCTATCGACAAGTTGCGGTGTTTTTATCTCTTGATAACCTGCTTGATTAAGAAGATTTCGCATGTATTGCTCTATTTCTCTATAAATTATCAAGCCATTTGCATGCCAAAAAACCATGCCTGGAGCAATATCTTGAAAATGAAATAATCCCAAGGTTTTACCAAGCTTACGATGATCGCGTTTTTCAGCCTCTTCTATTCTAAACAAGTAATCTGCCAAAGATTTTTTATCTAAGAATGCTGTACCATAAATACGCTGTAACATTTCATTTTTAGCATCACCACGCCAATATGCGCCTGCTATTTTAAGTAATTTAAATACTTTTAGCTTACCAGTTTCTGGAACGTGCGGCCCGCGACATAAATCCTCAAAATCGCCTTGTTTATACAAGGAAAGAACTTCATCTTTTGGGATATCTGCAATTATTTTAGCTTTATATTCTTCGCCGATACCCTTAAAATATTTTATGGCTTCATCACGTGGTAATTCGCGCCTAGTAATTTTATAGTTTTCCTTAACTAATCTTGCCATCTCCTCTTCAATTGAACTAAGATCTTCGGGAGTAAACGAGCGGCTAAAAGCAAAATCATAATAAAATCCATCTTCTATAACCGGGCCAATTGTAACTTGTGCCCCTGGGAATAAATGCTTTACTGCTTGAGCTAAAAGATGAGCTGTGGAATGACGGACTATTTCTAAGGCTTCTGGATCTTTTTCAGTAATTATAACAATTGAACTATCTGTATTAATCTCAAAACTAGTATCAACTAATTTTCCATTAACCTTTCCAGCTAAAGCAGCCTTAGCCAATCCAGGACTAATGCTGTATGCCACATCATAAACAGATGGAGTATGCGTAAACTGTTTTACATGTCCATCAGGTAATGTAATATCTACCATGCGTAATTACCACAAGTAAAAGAAATATTGGTAGGCACGAGTGGGATTGAACCACCGACCACCACCATGTCAAGGTGGTGCTCTACCACTGAGCTACGTGCCTAAATTAAACAGGCCCTAAAGACGAAGAAGTATACAGCAACAACATAAATAAATGCAATTGCTTTTTCAAAATAGGCACTTGATAAGATCTATTGTTTTTCGTAAATCATGTAAAAAATCATGGTCTTATCTGCAAAGGAAGAAATAATAATGCGCATCCTGTAACATAAAAACAGGCGTTTGTTCCAAGCATTTTATTAGAGGTACTATACGCATGGCCTCTACACTGGTACTCTAAACCTTCAGAAATAACCGACCCACAACCTTGCAATATAAAACCACAATATTCACCAGGAGAACCATTAAATCGCACAAATTCATTCTCAACGTAGCACATGGAACCATAATCTCCATGCACTAAAATTGGTCTAATTGATTTGTAGTAAGTTTTAAGGGCTATCTTTAAGGCTTCATGATGATCTTCTCGCCCCCCAGTCGCACCTACAATTGTAATGCTACTCGCATTTTTTTTATCGCAGTACATTATTGCCTTTTCCAAATCAGTATAATTTTGATCTGGAGCAGGAACTATTAATACTCCTTGCTTACCCCAATATTCAGAGTCATAATCCGCGATAGGTTTAATTCCATAATAACTCTGTGCATCTGAGTCTATCGAATCAAAATCTCCAAGTATAACGTCGGGAGTTATTGAGTATTTATGTAATATACTAGCGGAACCGTCCAAAGCTAAGATTTTTTTACCTATTTTTGCTTGTAAAATAATATCTTTTGTTAGCAATGGACTATTAGCTACAATTAAAAATTCTTGCATTAGTAATAGAAAAATTAAATATTACTATCAACAAACGCAACTAACTGCGACTTAGTTAACAAACCCATTTTCATAGCTTCAACTTGACCATTTTTGAAAATGATTAAAGTAGGAATACTCATAACTCCAAATTGAGCAGGAGTTGCTGGATTCTCATCTATATTAATCTTAACAAAGTCTATTTGCTCATGGTGACTTAGAGAAACTTCTGCAAAAACTGGCCCTAAAGCACGACAAGGACCACACCACTCAGCCCAAAAATCTACAATAACTGGCTTACTAGACTGCAAAACATCTTGTGCAAAACTACTATCTGTTACAACTTTGATATGATCACTCATAATAAAACCCTCGTGAAATAAAATATTATAATGTAGTTTACAACCGATTAACAATTAATTTTTCTATAGAATACAATCAATTTTCAGTTTATTTTTTATTCATTTAAATCAAAAAATATGAAATACGAATAAAAATGTACTATAAATATTAGTAATGACCATTATAAATTCTTAAATAATTATGATTGAAACTTCAGCTTCTGCCTTAGCTATTTTACTAACAGCATTAATCAATCCTCATCCAAACATATCGCTAATATCCGATACATTTAACAGCAATGATTCTTGCTACTACGTACCATCAATTAATAGCAATATTTGGCAAAAATTTTATAATAAATCTCGTAGTTTAGCTTTACGCCATATGCTACATAAAGAAGCTAAAAATTTAAATAAAAATGTTATAAATAAAGTTGTTACATCTTTACATTGCGCGAAAAAGTATCATATAGAACATCGTCCAGTTTTAACAATAATAGATTATTCATTACCTTCCAATCAAAAACGTCTATGGGTATTTGATTTGGAAAAAGGTAAATTACTATATCATACCTATGTAGGACATGGGATAACTTCTGGCGCGTTATTAACTGATCATTTTTCTAATCGTAATAATTCTAAAGCGACTAGTATGGGAGTTTATATAACTGACAAAGCTTACGCTGGGCGTGAAGGTATGTCGATGCGCTTAACTGGCATAGATAGAAAATTTAATAATAATGCGGAAAATCGTTATATTGTTATGCATGGTGGTTGGTACATGGATGATAACTTTATTAAAAAATACGGTCGCTCTGGGCGAAGTTGGGGATGTCCGGCACTACCTTTATCTATGACTAAAAAAATAATAGACACTATTAAAGATAAAACTTTTCTTGTCATGTATTATCCAAGTGAACAATGGTTCCAAGAATCTAAATTCTTAAATTGTGATAAACCAAAAACAACATCTTCTAAAAAAATTGAAGAATCACTTGAGCCAATAGATGTTTCTAAAGAACAACGAGACACTGTATTGTTTGCCCCAATTGGGAAAGAAAAAGCAATAATGGTAATGCCAGCACAAGAATATACTAATACTTTCAATAAGAATCCACCCCTAACCAGAATGTTGCGCCGCAGAATAGCTGATACCGAATATATTGCCCTTAGCACAGAGGAATTAGAAAAGCTCGCAGATTCAAAGAAAAAAGAAGATTTCGATAAATTAAAATTTGTAAACCCAGTTGTACGTAATCATCGTGGCTATTATATAACTACAATGGAATTTGCAACGTTAGATAAAGTTAATGGAATTAATATGCGTAATTCAAACCAAGACAATACAATCCAAAAACCAAAGTTTGTAATTGAATTCGCATCTGGAAAGCACATGGAACTTAGCTCATCTAATAATTTTATTCGCTGGTTAGGATTATAACCTAAGTTTCAGGGAAGCTCACCGGATAATAAAGGCGCCGTAATTTGGCAAGAGTATTATAAATAAGGACTAAAATTATGAAATCAAAATCTTTTATATATAGCCAAAGAGGATTAGTATGCTCTATAACTATTGTAGCCATATTACTATCATCTATGTTAATAACAAGCGACTGTTACGCAGAATGTATCGAAACAAAAGGTTGGTCATCGCCTGGATGCTACGAAAGCAGCACGAAAAAAGGAAGTGCGAACCCACAAAAACCTAGCAAAACTTCTACTACGACACCAGCCAAAACAAACATACACAGATAGCCTTAGAAAACGTAAATGGTGTCGTTTATACATTTGTCTGTTAGTAAAGACTGATTCTTAGAGATAGATTCTCCCCCATAAAATACCAATATGAGGGAGAAAAATAAATTAGAGCTATATTCAATGCTTAAGCAAAACTGCATGCCTAGATAGATCTTCTACTTTTTGTTTAATCGATTCAAACTCCACACTCATTAAATATTTACTATTTAAATCAAAATTAGTAAGACTAATGGATTTGATATTTTGATCTTGGTAAGTTTTAAAATAATATTTAAGATTATTAGGATCTTTGACAGTTGTAACTTGAGTATAATCTATTTCCTGTTGCCCAGATCTAACCGCTCCATAAGGAATGTCAAATTGATTCAACAAGTGAAAAACTACAAACACAGATTCATTTGCATTTTTACTAGGTAAAGATGTTGCTGTATAAACAGCTGCTCTAACAAATCTTGCAGGAGGGGTAAAATCTCCTGGCAATCCAGTCAAACCATTCCCTTGCCCAAATTGCTTAAAGATATGACCATTAAATTCTTTTTGTGAAACATTCTGTGGAGATAACCTTATATAATTAACTAAATTTGTTAGATGCCAGTCGAAAGTTGGAGAATTAGTCACTACACCTAGAGGATTATCAAACACAACTAAACGCCCATCTATAGGCTCAATGACTATGCTTTTACCAGACTTATCATAAACAATATAATGAAAAGGTGGGACCCCATGCCATTCTACTTGTGGAGTATTAGCAATTAAAACTTCTGACAAACCTGCTTTTACTTCCGCAACAGATTGAAACTGAGTCAAAATCCAATTAACAAATTCAGTAGGAGCAAGTCCATTTGTAGCATTATTATCCGTAATTTTACTATAAGAAGCATAACCTGAAAAATAAAATGCGCCTGCTGTTAAACCTTTTTCGTTAAAACCATCAATGACTACAGGTTGCTTAAAAACATTTCCACCTATTACAGCATATTTACTAATATATGTCTTACCTACTTTATTATCCGGCAAGCTTCCCTGAAACTTATAGCCTCGAGGTATAACTAGACCATGCATTGGAAGCTTAACAGCAAACTCAACAGTACGCCCGTTAACGTATGTTCCGTCCTGAGCTGAATGCTGGAGTCCTGTACAAGAGTTAGCTATATTAACCACACTAAATAAAAAAAATATTAGAAAGGTTTTTTTCATTTTATCTCCATCCATAGTAAAAAAATGCTATATCCAAGAATAGCATATCATTGAATATCAATAACCCTAAACCCCCAGAGCCTAGAACTAATATTAATATTCGTATATTATCGTCTAAAATCCAATTAATTAGATTATAAATGGAGAAAGTAATGCATCCAATCCAAAAATATTTACGTAATGAAATAGAACAATTAAAATCTCAAGGCTTATACAAATATGAATATCCTATCAGAACTGCTCAAAGTACTGACATTGCTGTTGAAAGTGGTAAACATGTTTTGAATTTTTGTGCTAATAATTATCTAGGACTTGCCAACGATCCAGAGCTTATCGCTGAAGCACAAAACGCGTTAAGTAAATATGGTTTTGGAATGGCATCCGTACGCTTTATTTGTGGCACTCAAACTATACATAAAGAATTAGAAAATAAAATCAGTAAATTCTTAGGCACAGATGACACCATCCTCTACTCTTCTTGTTTTGATGCTAATGGAGGTTTATTTGAAGCGTTACTTGGTCCAGAAGATGCAATTATTAGTGACTCATTAAATCATGCCTCAATCATCGATGGTATACGCTTATGCAAAGCTAAACGCTTTCGCTATCAAAATAACGATATGCAGGATTTAAAAAGCAAGCTTGAAGAGGCTAAAGCTTTAAATAGCCGTTTTATTTTAATAGCAACGGATGGTGTTTTTTCAATGGATGGTATTATTGCCGATCTGAAAACCATTTGTAGTTTAGCTGATGAATATAATGCTCTTGTTATGGTAGATGATTCTCACGCAGTTGGATTTATGGGCGAAAATGGTCGCGGGACTCCGGAATATTGTGGTGTTGCTGATCGCATAGATATATATACTGGTACAATGGGCAAGGCTCTTGGTGGGGCGTCTGGTGGTTATACTTCTGGTCGAGCAGAAATTATTGAATGGTTACGTAATCGTTCACGCCCTTACTTATTTTCAAACACTTTAGCGCCAGTTATTACCGCAACCGCTATAAAAACTTTAGATTTATTAACAACAACTCGCGGTACAACGCTTCGCCAACAATTACAAGAAAATAGCCAATATTTCCGTAAATGTATGGAAGAATTAGGATTTACCTTGGTACCTGGTAATCATCCAATTATTCCAGTAATGCTAGGAGATGCGATACTTGCATCTAATATGGCAAAACGAATGCTTGAAGAAGGTATTTACGTAATAGGCTTTTCATACCCAGTAGTCCCTATGAATCAAGCTCGAATAAGGGTACAAATGTGTGCTACTCATACTAAAGAACAACTTGATAAAGCTATAGAGACTTTTGCCAAAGTTGGTAAAGAAATGGGAGCCATTAAATGAAGGCATTAGCTAAAATTAAAGCAGAAAAAGGTCTATGGATGATTGATGATTCTATGCCTGTTATAGGAAGAAATGATGTTTTGGTTAAAATAACGAAAACTGCTATTTGTGGCACGGATCTACATATTTATAATTGGGATGACTGGGCACAAAAAACCATTAAAATTCCAACACGTACAGGCCATGAGTTTGTCGGGAAAGTTGTCGATATTGGCGAAAATGTTAAAAGTTTTAAAATCGGCGATAGAGTGTCAGGTGAAGGACATTTAACTTGCGGACAATGCAGAAATTGTCGTGCTGGTCGCAGGCATTTATGCCGGAATACTATTGGTTTTGGTGTACAATCACCAGGAGCATTTGCTGAATATTTTGCTCTTCCTGAAGCAAATACATTTAAAGTACCTGATGACATTTCAGATGATGTTGCTGCAATTTTTGATCCTCTAGGCAACGCTGTACATGCGGCTCTTGAATTTGATGTAACTGCCGAAGATGTGTTAGTTACTGGCGCAGGACCAGTTGGTTTAATGGCTGCCAGTATCTGTAAGTTCTCTGGCGCTAGAAATGTAGTTATAACTGATATAAACGATTATCGATTAGAGATTGCAAAAAAAATGGGGTTAAATGCTATTAATTCACAAAAACAAAATCTAAAGCAAGTAATGCAAGATTTGGGTATGACTGAAGGATTTGATGTTGGACTAGAAATGTCAGGTTCAGAACAAGCTTTTAAAGAAATGCTATCAGCTATGAATTATGGTGGAAACATTGCTTTCATGGGAATTCCGGCAAATGATTTCGCGATTAACTGGCATGAAATTGTCTTTAAAAGCTTAACCATAAAAGGTCTATATGGCAGAAAAATTTTTGATACTTGGTACAAAATGGGCTGCATGATTACAACTGGATTAGATGTAACTCCTGTTATTACCCATACCTTTGCTGTGGATGACTTTCAAAAAGGATTTGATGTTATGTTATCCGGTAAAGCAGGTAAGGTAATATTGAATTGGGAATAGAGTTTCTTTCAAATACGATCTATCGCCCCCACGGCCAAACATAGGGGCGTCTAGATTATACGAAATCAAGCAAAAAACTCGAAGTTAAAATATTAACTTCCCATATTATCAATTAACTCAAAATAATATGGCGCTGTAGTAATCCTATGGATATCTGATTGGTCATCTTTTATACCCTTAGATGTATATTTATGGCGAACTTCTTTTAAGTAATCTATAACTAATTGCCTTGATTCAGGTTCAAGCAAATTTTTTCCTGTATTCTTATAACCAATAGATAAAGGACCAAATAAATAACTATCTAAATCTGAATTATTTTGCTCTCGCAACTCATTAACTATTGATTGAATAAATATATGTTGCAACTCTTTTGATTTATGCACCAAAGTATATTTCAACATAATAGACGCATAACTATCTACAGTAAGAAGTCTATTATTTATATCATTCAAATTAGCTAGTATTTCAGCAGAGGAATGAGTATCAATAAAACCTCTTATTACATTATCAGCCATTTTAGGAGTTAATGACTGAGAAGAAATGTGAGTTGCAAAAAATTTTTTTAGCTCCGGTTTATCATTTTCAATATATGCCTTATTATTCCTGTGGCGTTGATTATAAAGCATCAAACCTTCGATTATTTTATGCTTAATCTCGATATTATCTGTCTCTTTATATAAATTTAACAATTTTCTAACCAAACCTGGCTCTACATCATCAGCAATAAGCCTATCAATCATTATTCCACGTTTAATATCATTCAAATCATTATTAGAAGCAAATTGCATTTGCAAAGCCGATGAAGATGTAACATACAAGTTATCAGATGAATCCATTATCTGTACAAATTCCTCATAAGGCATATTATTTAATTCTTTTGCAGTAACACTTTCTAATGTTTTTTTAGCGCCTATTGATTCTGTTAGCTCGGAATTAGGCATTATTCTTCGCTCATCATTATAAAAGGGGAAAAAATTAAACATGACTCTTGGTAGCCAAATTGAGCCAGGCATTGTATTATATCCCTGACTAAAAAAAGCCCACCAAGCATAAGTATCGCAACGCCAAGTACCACATTCAATAATATGTCCTGTTGTAGGTATCCCGGAGCCAATATGATACCTAGTATCGGAAGTATATTTAGGGCACCACCAACGCTGATGATTTGCTTCGAGCAACACTCGATAGCCACGCTCACTATTATCTACTATCCCAAATTTACTCCCCCAATATTTTGCTCGAGATTTAAAATTATTAATTGTATTGATTTGACCAACTGGAGTTTCGTTTAATACTTCAATAACTTTATCAGCAAACCGATTCATACCATTTGCGGAATACATTTGCGTTGTTGCAATACCTACATGTCCTATCCAACCAAGCCCATAAATAAGTAAATCTCGACCCATTATTTCTGCAGGGAAGATTCCTTTGGCACAAATTGGTGAACAGGTAAATATAGCTAAACTGGAAGCCAGACTCAAAGACGCAAGGTTTTTATTTTTCATGATTTTCGTTCCTTCTTAATATTTTTGCGAGTTGTTACTTTTAATTTCCATTAGTAACATTTGTAAACGTAGTGATAATACGTTCAAGCTATTTGCCGGCAGAATTTTTGTGAAAACAAAAATGCCAATAACAGCTTTCTGCATAATATAGTATTAACCAATATTTTGTAAATATTTTCTTATACAGACAGTCTTAAAAATAAGATGATCAAAATAAATGCTTATAGTCTATAATTTATATACATAAGTTAAAAATATTTACACGGAGAAATTACATGAAAAAAGTTACAATTATATTATGCTTGTTAAGTATAATAACTTTAGGAGGTTGTATAACAACCCAAGCACAAATGGATGATAAGCAATCCCATAAAGCACAACACACACAAAAACAACAAAGCTCTGGCTTTAATACGGGAGTAGGAATTGGTTTTATGGCATACTAAATAAAATCTGAGCTTAACTGCCAAATGGAAGAGTTAGAGGAGTTCCCCTAAAACTAAAGCTCCATTTATTAGCTTTAGTAGAGCTTTTATTATCTTTAGTAGAGTTTGCTGATGATGAAAAAAAGGTATGCTTTGGGGGTTTTTCTTGGCTGGATTTTATTCCTTTATTTGGAATTGTATTTGGATTTTCGTCTGACGTTGAAAACATTTTATGTATTCCACGAAAACCAAATACTAATGCCATTCCCCCAGAAAATATAGAGGATGTTAGTGTTAACCACCATTCTTCGCCGTGACGCGGTCTTCCCAAAGTACATTCCCCAATATTTTTTTCTGCTTTAGTTTGACCTGAGCATACTAAGCGAAAAACTTCAGAGTACTCTTCTTCAAATAAATCTGGTGGTTTACTAATTATTCGCTGTTCGATTTCTTGTCTTTGTGCCTTTAAATTTTCATACGACTCAGCTAAATTATTGATATCGATTTCTGGAATAGTAATATCATCTATTGGTTGCTCTTTCTTTTTATATTCTTGATAACTTTGCATATAACGATAAATTGATCTTATCATTGCAGCAAACCCTATAACAGTCATACTTATTATAAATGCCGGAGGACAAGCTGTCCCTGTAAGCAACATAATAAATACTCCCATAAACATAAGGCTTGATATAACGCCCTGTGTCGACAAACCATTTCTTAGGCCTTTTAAAAAGGCCTCTGTTGAAGAAATACTAATTTTAGACGCTAACTTCTTTTGTTGATTCGCATATTCTTGGAGAGATGCTCTGAGTCGTGGTAATAATTCTTTTAGCCTTTCATCATCTTCTTTTTCTAATGCTATTTCTATTTCTCTACATAGAATATTGCTTTCGGTTTTATATAAATTTAAATTTATTTCAATTTGGCTAATATCAAAAACTTTTTGATAATTGTATTCTTCATAAATTCTTCCAATTAAGCATACAGCTATCATTATTGCAGACATTGCAATCATAGCGATAAATGCTGCTGGATTAAAAAATGCAAGAAATAGTACCCCGATATAAAAATAAGCACTATCAAATAATGCAGACAATATAACGCAGAAATAAAAGAAAAATATTCGACTTTTCGATATTTTTTTATGTTCTTTTTTTCCTTTTATAATATCCCACTCGGCAAGATCAATACCTAATTCCCCCTTGAAATTAACCGTTCTTGCTACTTCTTCTATCTGATGACTATAAAGATTAAGCGCTCTTTTATTATTTATTTCATTTTTTATTACTTTAATAAAATATTTACTTCTTGGATCTATTTTATCTTGGCCCTTATCATCAATTTGGCGTAATCTTTGTTCCTCATCCAAACTACTATCAGTTAAAAAAATTAACGAATTTTTATATTGTGTATAATCTTCTGGGATTTTTTCTAAAAAATATAATTTTTTAAAATTCTCGTCGATAAATTCTGGTGCAATACGAAAACGTATGTTATCACTTTGGAATTGTTGAACTTGCTCAGATATATTGATTCTTTGTTCAGATGGTAAACCCAGATCTTTTGCAACTCCAGCATGGTCAACATGATATATAGTACAACTAGCACCTTCTGGCACATAAACCAAAGATTTTTTTAATTTTGCTAAATCTTTAGGCTCGGTTGGCATTTCTATACGAAATTTTAACACATACCCTTCTTCGAGTATTTGAAGCGAAGTCTTACGATTATCAGATTGCTCTTGCTTGCGAAAATTACGCATTGTACGCAAAGTAATTCGATTTATTACCGATAATCCTGCAACGACTATTGATAATGGAAATAATATTTTTAAAATTAAGCCCTTATGACTAGCCATAAAGCGGAAAATCATATTAAGTACGCTACGCATGCCTTTGTATGCCCATTTAATTCCTTGTAGAATATCCCTTAAATATGGTGCAAGTACTTTAGCAAAAAAATACTTATATTTATTGGTTTTTAAATCAGGGCTTTCAAGAAAATAGGCGCCTAATACTTGAGTTAGGGCTAAAGGGATACCTATTCCAATTATGATTAGTAGGTCTGGTAATGATTGTAAACTATTATGCAAATCATCCGAAGCTCCACTATCACTTCGTTGATAATATGAATCTATTAATGAGAAATATAATTTTATATTGCCAAATAAGAAACTTAATGAGTCTTCAATTGCGTAAATAATGCGGCAAATCAGATAGAAAGTACTGTGCTTAATGGTACTTTCAGTGAGCTCAGGAGGACTTAAACCATAATGCTCTAACAAAGCGCGGTATCGAGCTATATATTGGTCGTAATGCTCTTTTTGTTCAGTCATCTACAAGTTCGCAAACTATAAGCCATATATGACGCGAATTGTACATAAAAACTAGACAAATATCAAGTATTTTTCATAGTGTTTTTTGATTGAGCATTTTCTAACGACAACAGCGAATTATAACATGCTCCTTTGTAAATAAATACTTTTTTTTTCGATATACGCCGATAAATTATTTTGTTAGGATTAATAGCATTCTATCTACTTTATTAGAGGGTGTAATGCGTTGGTGGGCGTTTATTATTTTGTTTCTAGTTACAGCTTCTAATGCTATGGCGGCTAAAGAATTATCTATATATGGTTATGTGGAAAAAGTAAAGTTACTAGATAATGATCTTTCTATTTCAGCCAAGCTTGATACCGGAGCTAAATCTGCTTCGCTAAATGCCATTAAAATCACAGAAACTGAAATCGATAATAAACTTTATCTTAAGTTTTTAGTACCAACTGCAAAAGGCAATATTCCTTTTACCTGTGAATATGCTGGTAAAGTAAAAATTAAACCACGTGAAGATGAGTCAAAAATACATTCTTTATTAAAAGGCACAATAAAACGCCCTGTTGTAAAGATGCATATCGAACTAAATGGTAAGGAGCGAGAAATTCTTGTTAATTTAACCAATAGAAAGCACTTTATTTATCCTCTATTGTTAGGAAGAGAAGCTATTATAGCCTTTGATGGAATAGTTGATCCAAGTATGAGGTTTACAGTTAAACATAAAAATAACGTTAAAATTACGAGTGACCAATGAAATCTAATAACCAACATATATATGGGTTAATTTTTGTCCTTCTTTTTTTAGGTTTGGGAGTTTTTTTCTATAGATACATGGTATTGGAAGTTCCTCTTACTGATACAGAAACAGTTACTAGCTGGATGGTAGAAGCCAATTTGCAATTTTCTCCAGATAAAAGCTCATCTGTTAAGGCAAGCTTTATTATTCCTTATCAACCACCATATTTAGCAATAATTGATGAATATTTTGTTGCGCAACATTATGGAATTACTACTAACTTAAGTGGATATAACCGGCGCGCCACCTGGTCTTTACGTAGAAGTAATGGTCGACCACAATCTCTATATTATCGCGCAATAATTAGAGAAGCGGATAACCATAGTCCACATTTACTAAATCCACCTCACATTAAAATTCAGCATCTTGAAGATAAAGAACAAATGGCAGTAAATACCATTATCGATAAAGCGCGCCAATCTTCTGTTGATGTGCAAACATTCGCTCAAGCAACACTAAAAGAATTAAATCGAAAAAATGGTAATGTTAAATTATTGGTAAAACAATATGACGAAAATAATATTATTAACGCTGCAATCTTGATTTTAAATAATGCTAGAATTTTTGCAATGCCGGTCAAAGGTATTCATCTGGCCCAAAAAAATAGAGTTATATTTAATTCTTTATTGGCTGTTTACAATGGTAAAGAATGGTTTTATCTAAATCCACGCACAGGCTCTTCCGGATTACCAAAAAACTTTTTGGTTTGGGAGTATGGTGATGAGGCAATGTTTGATGTGATAGGTGGGAAAAAACCTAGTTTTTCTATTACCGTATCGCCAACCCCTATAAATGCTTTAAGTATCGCTAAAGCACGCGGCGTACAATCAGACTCACAGTTACTACGATTCTCTTTATTGCAGTTGCCAGTGTATGTTCAAGAAACATATAAAGTTCTACTTATGATACCTATCGGGGCATTTATAATACTTCTATTACGTAACTTTATTGGGCTAAAAACTTTTGGTACATTTATGCCAGTGTTAATAGCGTTAGCTTTTCGTGAGACGCATTTAATATGGGGAATAATATTATTTACCATAATTGTCTCACTCGGATTACTAGTCAGATTTTATCTTGAAAAACTTAGAATGTTATTAGTGCCAAGGCTTGCTTCAATTTTAACAGTTGTAGTGATTTTAATGATTTTTATTAGTATATTAAGTCATAATTTAAATCTTGAATTAGGCTTATCTGTTGCCTTATTCCCAATGGTTATATTGACAATGACTATAGAGCGCATGTGTGTTACATGGGACGAGCGTGGTGCCTATGAAGCGATTACATCTGGCGTTGGGAGTATGGCCGCAGCTGTTGTGTCTTTTTGGGTTATGAATTATAAACCGTTACAATATTTAATTTTTGCTTTTCCAGAGCTGTTACTGGTTTTATTGGCATTAATTATATTCTTTGGCCAATATCGAGGATATAGGTTCTTCGAGTTGTTTAGATTTAAAGCTCTATCTCAAGTTAAGTCATGATTAAAACATTACGCAATTTACATGCATCAGGAGTTTTAAGTATGAATAGGCGTAATGCAGATTATGTTTTACGCTATAATGAACGTAAACTATACCCCTTGGTTGATGATAAATTGCGCACAAAACAATTAGCATTAAACTCATCAATTGCTGTTCCAGAATTATATGAAATAATAGATACAGAGCATCAAATTAAAAAAATTGGACAGACACTTAGTAATTATTCTGATTTCGTTATCAAACCAGCGCGTGGTTATGGCGGAGATGGAATTTTAGTTATTACGAATAGCGTTATTGATCGTTATCGCCAAATTAATGGTAAATTATTAACTAGCAAAGAGTTAGGATATCATTTATCGTGCTTACTTTCAGGCGCATATAGCATTGGTAATCATCCAGATTTTGCCATAATCGAAAGACGAGTTGTTGTTGACCCAGTTTTTTCCCAAGTAAGTTATGAAGGCGTGCCTGACATTCGTATTATTACTTTACTAGGCTATCCAGCAATGGCTATGCTACGCTTACCAACAAGACAATCAGAAGGACGCGCTAATCTTCATCAAGGAGCAATTGGAGTTGGCATAGATATTAGTTCTGGAATAACTTTGCGTGGGGTTTATCATAACGATATTATAGATTGTCATCCAGATACAATGAACTCGATAAGTAAAATTCAAATTCCATATTGGGATGAAATATTAAAAATTGCTGCAAGTTGTTATGAATTAACCGGCTTAGGTTACCTTGGGGTAGATATAGTAATCGACAAAGAGCAAGGCCCATTAATGCTCGAACTCAATGCTCGCCCAGGATTAAATATACAAATAGCTAACTGTGAGGGCGCCCTGCATCGTTACCATGTTATAGAAAAAAGAGTTGAATTAGGTAAAGAATCGATTGAAGGTCGAGTCGAATTTAGTAAATTAATTAATACAAAGACGTAAAATAACACCAATTTATTCATAAGTGACTCGCTTATAACATAAACCTCTATAATTAGTTTCTCTGTACATGACAAAAAACTGTCATGTACAGATAATGAGTTTATAGATATCAATAGACCTTAAATTGTAGGAAATTCTTAAGCAAACCATATTATTGAGAATAGATTGTATATTATGTAAAATGGCATAATTCGATAACCCCTGAGTATATTACTTATGTATGATTTTGCTCTTCTTGAGAAAACACGAGCAGGTAGTGAATTTGATAATATGTATTTATTATCGCAACAAAGAGAAGAATTACGGAAAACTAAACCATATTACGGACTTACTATTTTGCAAAATGTGCCATTAACTATATCTACTATCTTCAAGATTGAAGCATTAGCTTTGGGTGGCGCAGAGGTTACTTCTTATGCATCTAGTGTTATCCCTGCTGATCCTAAAGCAGTTTCTTTGTTACGCCAAGCTAATTTTACTGTAACAGATGTACTAAAGTTTAGCGATAGATTTGATTTCCATCTAGACTGTTGCGCTGAATTAGTAAATATTAAAAAGCCTCGCATTGGTGCGGTTGAATTAACTCAATCTGGGAGCATGATTTATCAGCAAGCTAATTTAGATTATCCAATTATCTCTGTTGATGACTCCAAAATAAAAGTACTTGAGACTTTCCTAGGTACAGGAGATGGTCTTACTCGAGCTTTAGATACTAAAATTGGGATGATTAAGTCTGGTAAACCTTTTGTAGTATTTGGTAATGGTAAAGTTGGCAAAGGTATTATTTACGCTTTGCAAAAATTCACTAATGATATAACTGTAGTCGCATTAGAAGAAAGTTTTACTAATAAAAAACCTGGAATAAAATATATCAGCGCAACTAATACCGACGCTATTAAAGCAGCAATTGCTAATTGCTTTGCAGTTATAACAGCAACTGGCAAACAGCATTTGATGTCCAAAATATATAATTTTAAAAAAACAGATTTTGGCGATGCCATTTTAATTAACATGGGTGCTGAAGATGAGTATGGACCTAATTTTAATGATAATGACGTTGAGTTTCTGAAAAAACCTTTTAATTTTTCTTTAGAAATGCCAACAGCATTACGCTATTTAGATCCTATTTTTTATGCGCATAATATTTCTATAGATTTAATTTTAGCTAATCAAGCATTTAATGGTTATAATCCATTTCCAAATGATCTAGCTAACAAAATTATTAATAATTGGCGAACTATTTATCAAGAGCCTGTTGAAGAGGCCCTTTTATCTTTTTAAACAATTGAGAAACTAATATGAAAACAGCATTAATTACTGGAATAACTGGGCAAGATGGAACATATTTAGCTGAGTTATTATTAGAAAAAGGCTATATTGTCCATGGAATCAAACGCAGAAGTTCTTTGTTTAATACGGATAGAATAGATCACCTTTATCAAGATCCTCATGTGTCGCATCGTAATTTTATTTTACATCATGGTGATTTAACGGATTCTACAAATTTAATTCGCATAATAAAAGATGTTGCCCCAGATGAAATATATAATTTAGCAGCAATGAGTCATGTGGCTGTTAGCTTTGAAACACCAGAATATACTGCAAATGCCGATGCAATTGGTGCATTACGGATTCTTGAAGCAATTAGATTATTAGGTTTTGAAAAAAAGACTAAATTTTACCAAGCTTCTACTTCTGAATTATATGGCCTAGTTCAAGAAGTTCCACAAAAAGAAACGACTCCTTTTTATCCGCGTAGTCCATATGCCGTTGCAAAATTATATGCTTATTGGATAACTGTTAACTATCGTGAAGCTTATGGCATATATGCTTGTAATGGTATTCTATTTAACCACGAAAGCCCGATCCGCGGTGAAACTTTTGTAACGCGAAAAATTACTCGTGCTCTAGCAAGAATTAAATTAGGCTTGCAAGATTGCTTATACCTAGGAAATTTAGATGCAAAACGCGACTGGGGACATGCCCGTGACTTTGTTGAGATGCAGTGGCTTATGTTACAACAAGATACACCTGAAGATTTTGTCATTGCAACAGGCCAACAATATAGTGTGCGTGATTTTGTAAATATTGCAGCGGAAGAAATTGATATGCAAATTACGTGGCAAGGCTCTGGTGTTGATGAAATAGGTATGGTTAATGGTAAAGTTATTGTAAGAGTTGACAAGCGCTATTTCCGTCCTGCTGAAGTTGAAACTTTACTTGGCGATCCAAGTAAAGCTAAAACCAAGCTTGGTTGGTCTCCAAAAACTACGTTTCGCGAACTAGTCTCGGAAATGATTCATGCTGATTTAAAAAGTGCTAAGCGTGATGAATTAGTAAAAGAACACGGATATGCTGTTTATGATTATCATGAATAAGGAATATAAGATATGTCTTTAAAAATTTTTGTTGCCGGCCATAATGGCATGGTTGGCTCAGCTATCGTGCGTCGTTTAAAAAATGCGGGATATAACAATATAATTGTCCGCAATAGAAGCGAGCTTGATTTAACTAATCAAGCAGCGGTACAAGATTTTCTTGAAATTGAAAAACCAGATTATATTTTTCTTGCTGCGGCAAGAGTCGGTGGTGTGCACGCAAATAATACTTATAGAGCTGAGTTTATTTATCAAAACTTAATGGTACAAACAAACGTTATTCATGGTGCTTGGCTTGCTGGCATCGATAAACTATTATTTTTAGGTTCAAGCTGTATATATCCACGTGCTTGCCCACAACCAATTATTGAAGATTATTTATTGTCATCAAGCCTTGAACCAACCAATGAGCCATACGCGGTTGCTAAAATTGCTGGGATTAAAATGTGTGAAAATTATAATCGTCAATATGGTACGAAATATGTAAGCGTCATGCCAACTAATTTATACGGACAAAACGATAATTATGATTTAAATAATAGTCACGTATTACCAGCATTTATTCGCAAAGCACACGAAGCAAAGCTACGTGGTGATGATAAATTTGTGGTTTGGGGTAGTGGCACGCCTATGCGAGAATTTTTATATGTTGATGACATGGCCGATGCTTGCGTATTTTTGATGGAAAAAGGCATCCATGATGGTATTTTTAATATTGGGACCGGCGAAGATGTAACCATTCGTGAATTAGCCCATACGGTTATGGATGTAGTAGGATTTAAAGGTGAAATTATTTTTGATTCCTCAAAGCCAGATGGTACTCCACGCAAGCTATTAAATGTTGATAAAATGAAAAAACTTGGTTGGACTGCAAAAACTAGTTTACGTGACGGCATTGCAGCAACATATGTTGATTTCTTAAATGAAAATAACAGGCACAATAAGAAAAATAAGGAAAATGCTGTAACATGAGCGTTATACCGCAAATTACAGTCGCTGTTCCATCATTTAACCAAGGCAGATTTATTGAGCAGGCTTTGGAGTCTTTAGATAATCAAGGAGTTAACCTTGAGGTTTTTGTAGTTGATGGTGGCTCGACTGATAACACGCTAGCAACTCTAGATAAATGGCAAGCCAAGCTTGCCGGTTGCAGAAGTCACCCAGATGATGGTCAGGCGGCAGCAATTAATGAAGCCATAGCACGTGGTAGTGCGCCATATGTATGTTGGTTAAATAGTGATGACTGGCTATTGCCTGGCTGCTTTAGAATATTATTAAATGCCTTAAATACCAATCCAAATAGTCCTGCTGCATATGGAAGAGCCTGGAACATTCAAGAAAAAAATGCAAAATGTAGTCCAGTTTGGATAGAGCCATTTCATGAGAAAAGATTGGCTAAGCGCTGCATTATTTCCCAACCAGCAACCTTAATTAGACGTAGCGCATGGGAAGGAATACAAGGCGTGGATCCGAAATTACATATGGCAATGGATTATGATTTATGGTGGCGCTTATATAAAAACTTTGGTCCATTGGTTATGGTAGATGAGTTTGTCGCGGTAAATCGTGAACATGATGCAACTAAGACAAATACTAAGCGTTCTCTACATTATAAAGAAGCCATGCAAACGGTCAGCAAATATTATGGAAGCATCCCTCTAAAATGGTGGCTTTATCAACCATATTCCGTATGGTATAAAACGTTAATGGCCAAATTTTTTTAGATATCAATGAGATTTAGCCAATTTTTGATTATGTTATGTTAAAATTATACGGAAACATCTTAAATTTACTTGAAATTGCGCCATCTTGATAAATACCCTCATCCCCAACCCTTCTCCCTAAAAGGGAGAAGGTAGCTTACCGAGCTCAATTTAACATCAGTGCTCAAACAAAAATCTATTTATATGGGACAGCCGTGATATTGGCGCGTATGGAGGTTATGGTGTGTTTGAAGGTGCATATGGTAATGATGGTCAGTATGCTCAAGGACGTCTTACACTTGGAATGACTGCATGGAATATAAACCGAACGACTTTAGGTTTTGAAGTAGGTCTCCAATCAGGCAACTCTATGCGGCTTTCGGTTGATCAAACGCTAGTTGATGCAGCTGGTGAGTTACAATGGCAATCTTCTCTTAAGCCCTTTATTGATTTGCTGTTAACCTCAAAAACTAGGTTGTCAACAAACACCTCTGTTTATTTACTTTTAGATGCTGGCATAGCTTACAGACAGTTGATTTTGGAAGATCGCAATTCATCGAGCGATTCACTATCAAAAGTTAGCCCAGAAATTCACATAGGTTTAGGTTATCAAGTTACACAGCACGTTATGGCTTCCTTATTTTATCAAGGTATTTATTCATCTTCCAAGGTTGGTGCAAAATTAGATTCAAACTTAGATAGTTTAATTACTAAGATCACTACTCAGCAAGCCGGTTTGATTGGAATTCAATATTTCTGGTAGTACGGAGGGCGCTGCTCTGTCGCATCTAAAAACTTTGCCCTAAAATAAACCGCAGCGTTTTATTGCCCCCATCCGGCTTTTTTCTGTAACCATTTAATTCCTACATTTTTGATCTGTTTTTTTGCATTATTTAGCATGTTGAGTGTGATATGGCGAATCAAAGCTATATTTTCTCCGGCATTATCTTTTCTTACACGAGATTCATCCTCATTAAAAACCACGTCTAAAGTCCAATGCAAACCATTTTCGATTACTGCATCTGCAATACGCTTTGCATTTGGCGGTAAACTGGTAATAAAAAAGCGTCATTCGGTGCTTATTTTATTATTTGACTCTTGTGTTGCCTCAATGACTGCGACTGTTTTTAAGCCAGCCCACTGCTATTTTTGATGCAACCAATCTATTTGGTTACTCACAATGCATCGGCGTGTTTCAATGCGTCCATGTCCTTTATCTACGTCTTGATAAAGTTAACTGTTTACGTATTAAAAAATCAATCAATTTAAGATGGGACAGCCATGGTTAAAAAACTAGCTACTATTGACTAATAAAAATAAACTAGCTATTTTTTTTATATGACGACAATAAAACAATCTACTCCATATCGTTCGTATTACTCTGGTCCAACCAGTTTTTTGCGTTTACCTTATTCTCAAAATTTAACTAATGTGGATATTGCTATATTTGGTATCCCATCTGATCTCTCAGTAAATAATCGTCCTGGAGCAAGATTTGCCCCACGTGCTATTCGCGAACAATCTGTATTTGTTGGTGGAAATGAGAATGGAGTATGGCCTTGGGGATATAACATAAAAAATGTATGTCAGATGATAGATTATGGCGATATTATGTTTAGCCCAGGATATATCGATCGCATGTTAACTGAAACTGAAGAGCAAGTAACTCATATTATTGCTGAAAATGTTAAACCCCTTATGATAGGTGGCGATCATTCTGTTTCTTATCCTGTTATCAAAGCTATAGCAAAAAAATATGGCAAAATTTCTTTAATACATTTTGATGCACATTCGGATACTTGGGAAAGTGAAGATTTTAATCATGGAACAATGTTTTATCATGCTATACAAGAAGGTATAATTGATCCAAAACATTCTATACAACTAGGTATTCGCACTGAAAACCCGAACACTCATGGTTTTAATATTTTTCATGCAAATACTATCAATTCTCTAAAAAGCGAAACTATTGGCAAAGCCATACGAAAAATTGTTGGTAAGCGGCCATGTTATATAACGTTTGATATTGACTGTTTGGACCCTGCATTTGCGCCTGGCACAGGCACACCTGTACTTGGAGGAATTACATCAATGCAAGCACGAAATTTATTACAAGAATGCAGAGGTTTAAATATTATCGGCGCAGATCAAGTTGAAGTATCTCCAGTTTATGACTCTCCAGGACAGATAACCGCATTAGCAGGAGCCACAATTGCAATTGATCTATGCTATTTATTACATGAGGCAAATACTAAAACAACTTAATAAGTTGTGTAGGCCTAAAATACTTCAAAATAAAACTTAACTTATCATGTTAATCTATGAATATCGAATTATAAATACAATTTATAAACTCTTTCCCTTCTGCAGTTAATCCTGTCGAATGTATCAATTGCGAATATGTTTTGGCTAGTTTTTGTTTATATATTTCTAAACGAAAAGCATAGTTAAATGGTATTTGAAAGAACCTTGCATGTAGATAATTATTATAATCCTGTTTATTATAAGGTATTGTAAAACCTTTCAATAAATCACTATTATCTAAATAAAAAGATATTAATCTATATAGCACAAAAACACCATGTAATATTCCATATATCGGACGTTTTTGATTTTTTGCATATGATAATAAGGTTTGATTATAATCAGCGATTAAGCTAGTTAAATTATTAATAATATTAAAGTGCTGATGCGCCTCTTCATGAACCAGCATATCTAAATAATAAAATAGTGGAAATTTATCCCCAACGTTTTGTACATATATTCTTCCTTGGCAAAAAAAACTACTAGCCGAAGTAGGAATCGGGCCTTCGCCATTATATATTGCAATTGAATTTAAAATGGCCATGTATAATCCGGATAGTTTGCCTTCACCTAATATGCAAATCGCCCGTTCAAGATTACTTTTAGTTTGGCTTATTTCCGCTTGACTTGGAATATTAAAGTTACAAGATCTATCTTCCATGCTCTTATCCTTAGCAACGTAATTATCTGCTGGACTAATTGTAGGATTAAGGCTGGCTATTATTATTGGTTGATCATTGGATATTGATAATGCTATGGAAGGAGAATTTAAAACAAGTTGCCTATTAAGCAGTGCTTCAAGATATAAACAATAAAGGTCTGGCGCAAAGCTCTCTTTTGTAAAATCAATATTTTCGATAACGGTTTTACTACTCTTATCTAAAGTGAAAAGATTAAGAAGATTACTTTGTACTTTAGTTTGAAACTGCAAACGTATAGATAAAATATTTTTTAAATCTAAGAACTTTTGCAATTTATACCCTCACAAATAACATTTGTAGGAAACTTACTTTATCAAAATAGATATACCAAGGAGAATGATACCAGCGCATCCCATTACAAATAACCCTAACTGGCCACCAGGCACTATAGCTATATGATTTTCCATAGAAATTATTTTTCTACCACGCCACGCCATCATTATAGGCAATAATAATAAGAATAAAACGCAACATATCCCGGCGTAACTTAATGCATGTAAATAAACACCAGGATTAATTAAAACTATTATTAGTGGTGGCATAAAAGTCAACCCAAAAACTTTTACCCCTTGAGTCCCTCTTTTTTTAAGCTTAAATCCATCAGCAAGAAAATCAAAAAGCCCCAACGATACGCCTAAAAAAGCCGTTAACATACAAATAGATGCAAAAAACTCAAAAAATCCATGAATCCATGCACTTTGCACTGAGTGGCCAAGAGCAGACGTAAGGCCACTTGTTGCATGATCACTACCCATAAGCGCAATTAAACCATTACTGCCGTCTCTTTCTACAGTGCCCATAATAACTATTAACCAGACTATATAACACACTAATGGAATTAAAGAACCAAGTATTATAACTCGTCTTAACATATGAACATCATCAGAAAAATACGATCGTAAACTTGGAACAATTGAGGCAAAACCAAACGATGTAATTAACACCATCAAACTACCAGTGATAGCTGGTAATGAACCATTACTCAGATTAATCGATTTAATATGAGGGCTAATAATTAATACCAACAATAAATATATTCCAAGCTTGCCAAACATCAAACCACGATTTAAATAATCAACAGAATTAACACCACTGTAAATAACTGCACCAAACACACCGGTAAAGATTATAGAGGTTAGCCAAGAAGGCAAATTAATATTAGCTTTAGACAATAGGCTGTGTAACATATCACTGCCGCCAGAGATATATGCTGCTAACAAAGTATAAAGTAAAAACAGACATGTTATCCATGCGATTATTTGGCCTGGTAACCCTAGTGTACCCTTTGCCATAGTAATAATATTACTTCCAGGTGGAAATGATAAATTAACTTCTAAAACCAATAAGGCGCCAAGAGTCATTATTAGCCAGCATAAGAATAAAAAAATAATCGAGTTGGTTACCCCAACGGTAGCCAATGCAACTGGAAGAGCTAACATACCACCACCAATTGAGGTACCTACTATTAGTAATATACCGCCTATTAGTTTGGAAATCCCCATAAACAACGTCCATTTTTGTTGAAAATAACATCAAAATGTTACCATAGTTTACAAATGCTGTCAATTTTTAGCTCGCATTTGAGACTTGCGATTTTGCATAAAATTTAACAATTATCATAATCAATAATAACTTCATCTAAAGCGTTTTTAACATCTATTGTTGAATATTTCAAATCTTTTGCGGCATAAATTATCCCACATGCCGCATCACTGAAGTTTGCGGTTGGAGTCCAATAATCCATATTTGCTTTAAGCATAACTTTAAATGCCTTGCGTGTATTCCATTTTGGAGTGGTTGCAAGGAGATAAAATAATTTGTTAAATACACCGCTTGAGTAATGCACGTCCATTCCATCACGATAATGATGGGCAAACTCTATTGAGTGTTTATCTAAGCTTGGGTTATCCATGAAGCGAATTGCATCCATTTGCGATGTGTTTTTTAAAATCTCATGTCCAATTTTCCAAGTATTTTTCTTGGTAACATAATACTCAGCAGCTTGAGCAGCCATATCCGAGAATGATTCATTAATCGCGCCTGACTGACCGAAATAGACTAGATTTGAGTGTTGTTCAGTAAAACCATGACTTATCTCATGAGCTCCGATACTAAGTGCTACTAAAGGATAAATAAAATAATCTCCATCGCCAAAGCTCATTTGTTCACCATCCCAAAAAGCGTTAGCATAATTTCTACCATAATGGACACGCATTATTAGTTGTTGTGGCTTACCTCTATCGGTTAGTGGCTCTACTTTATAAGTTTTTCTATACATGCTCTTAATTATTTCAGCTATATATAGGGCATCATTGCTTATCGAATAAGCTCCGTTTATTTTATCGTATCCATCTTCATCATACCCTGTCCAATATGCACTATCTGCTGCGGAGTATGGGCAATTTGAAGCCATAGGAAGATCATCGGCTATATAGAGATTTTGCATATCTACGATTTTTATCTCTGCATTTTCCATATAACAAACGCCAAGAGAATCATCATGAGATATGTTTAAAAAAGGCAAATCATGGCCATATTTTATTAAGCCAGTTTTTTGGTTCCCACCAAATCCCAAGCCATGCGCCGGCGTTCTTGAGGTTTTAATGTTATCCCAAGCTATGAATTTATCTTTCGTATAAACATCAATAATAGCAGCTGGTTTTTTAGGCATAGTATCATCGAGTAAGACCGACAACTCTACCTGATATGCCCAGTTGGCTTTTGCATTCTTATCAATAAATATTATTGGTGAGATTTTTTTTTCTACTATATGTTTCGCTTGCCAAGGTTGAATAAAATTTCGCAATACCTCATTTGCTAATTGTTCAGAATAAGGTGGATTACTCCCGAGATCCGCATATAACTTTTGGTAAATGGTACCACTGACTTTTTGAATACTATAATTTTTCTTATGAATAATCGCATCGCCACCTAAAATAGGGATTCCTAAATAATATTGCTGCAGTCTAATGTGTTGTACGTTATTTTCATCTGTTCTTTGTTTAATAAATTTTAAAGTGTTAGTATTTTTTTGTGTGGCTAAAGGTTTTAATGAATCAAATTGAATCGCAAAATTTTCGCTTAATTTAGCATAAGACATATGTTGCAATGATATTTTATCCGCAGCGTTTGTTATTAAAGTTATAAAAAAAGTTAAAATAAATAATATATTTCTTAAAATACGAGAATACATTGGCATTGGTTAAACTCCTTGTTGTTGGACCCTTATTGTTGGACTGGTAAGCAAGTTCTAATTTCCATAAATACTCAAACCTTACTAAGCCATATAGTGGAACAGAATATTTTTTGAAAATCAAGTACCTCAAAGACTATCTTACCCGAAGTACCCATTGATTTTTTTGTAGAAATAAGGCAGAATCGCTAACTTATTGTACTATTTATTTATATATGGGCAAAATACTAGTTGTACATGGTCCTAACCTAAATATGCTTGGTTTGCGTCAACCAGATATATATGGGTATATGACCTTATCTACGTTAAACGATTTTCTTAACCAAAAGGCCGAGACTCTTGGTTTTGGATTAACTATTTTACAAAGTAATAGCGAGGGAAAAATAATAGAGGCTATTCACCAAGCTGTAGAAGATAGAATCGACTACATAATAATTAATCCAGCTGCATTTACACATACAAGCATAGCTATACGCGATGCTTTATTATCTGTTAATATACCTTTTATTGAGGTTCACATGAGTAATATCCATGCCCGAGAATCGTTCCGTAAAGATTCTTACTTTTCTGATATAGCTCAAGGAGTCATATCAGGATTTGGAGTAGATAGTTATTCATTGGCATTAGAAGCTATATCAAATATATCGAAAAGAGAGAGCATTTAAATGAATATTCAAAAAATAAAACCATTAATTAAGTGGCTAGTTGAAATTGGATTTACAGATATTGAAATTAAAGATGGCGAAGAAAGTTTAAAATTAGGTCGTAGTATACAAACAGATGTTACTCCATCTCCAGCATACGTACAAATGTCAACCCCACCATTGCAACACCCTGCTCCTAATAATCATGAAGCTCATACTCAACCAAAGGCCTCTGAACATAAACCAGAAGTAGTAACCGCAACCGGACATAAAGTCTGCTCTCCAATGGTAGGTACAATGTACATTGCTTCCTCACCTGATGCGCCTCCTTTTGTTAAAATAGGTCAGCATGTCAAAGTTGGTGATACTTTATGTATAATTGAGGCTATGAAAATGTTTAACGAAATAGAAGCCGATCGCTCTGGAGTTATCGTAGATATCTTAGTGCAAAATGGTGAGCCTGTTGAATATGATCAGCCACTTTTTATTATTGAATAAGGTTTAGTTAGATGTTAAGTAAAATCGTTATAGCTAATCGAGGTGAAATTGCACTTCGAATTTTACGTGCCTGTAAAGAACTTGGGATTAAAACAGTCGCTGTCCATTCAGAAGTAGACAAAGACCTTCTGCATGTACGTCTTGCAGATGAAACAGTATGCATAGGCCCAGCTCCATCACAAAAAAGTTATTTAAATATCCCAGCAATTATTTCTGCAGCAGAAATAACTGACGCAGTTGCAATTCATCCTGGCTATGGCTTTTTATCAGAAAATGCTGATTTCGCAGATATAGTTGAGCAAAGTGGGTTCATATTCATTGGTCCTCGTGCTGAAACTATCCGGATGATGGGAGATAAAGTATCGGCAATTGAAGCCATGAAAAATGCCGGTGTGCCATGTGTACCAGGCTCAGATGGCCCTTTAGGTGATGATGATAAGAAAAATTTAGCCCTTGGTGAAAAAATTGGCTATCCAGTAATTATTAAAGCCGCTGGTGGCGGTGGTGGTCGCGGTATGCGAGTTGTTCATGGCGCTGATAATTTATTAAATGCTATAGCTTTAACTAGAAGTGAAGCAAAAGCAGCATTTAATAACTCCATGGTTTATATGGAGAAATTTTTAGAAAATCCACGCCACATTGAATTCCAAGTTTTAGGAGATGGGCGTGGTAATGCAGTGCATTTGGGCGAGCGTGATTGTTCAATGCAAAGACGTCATCAAAAGGTATTAGAAGAAGCACCAGCTCCAGAAATTAGTGCAAAATTGCGTAAAGAAATTGGCGATATAGTCGTTAAAGCTTGTTGTAAACTTAAATATCGTGGCGCTGGTACATTTGAGTTTTTATATCAAGATGGTTGTTTCTATTTTATAGAAATGAACACTAGAATCCAAGTTGAACATCCAGTCACAGAATTGATTACTGGCGTAGATTTGATTAAAGAGCAAATTAAAATAGCTAGTGGTCTACCATTAACTATAGAACAAAAAGATATAAAATTAAATGGACATGCTATTGAATGTCGTATTAATGCCGAAGATTCAGTAACGTTTATGCCATCACCTGGCAAAATCAACATATTACATCAACCAGGCGGACCTGGGATTCGTTTTGATTCACATCTTTATGCTAGTTACACTGTTCCACCGCACTATGACTCAATGATTGGTAAACTTATTAGTTATGGTGAAGATCGTGCAACGGCAATAGCAAGAATGAAAAATGCTTTAGATGAAATTGTAATTGATGGTATTAAAACTAACATTAATTTACAAAAAAGGATTTTAAATGATGCAGGATTTGTTGCTGGCGGCACAAATATCCATTATCTAGAGAAAATGCTGAAGGATTCTTGATTTAATGTTCCAATTGCAGATAGAAAATTGTAATAAAGACAACGCTGAACGAATTGTTGAGTTTCTGGAGGAGTCTGGCGCTGTTTCTGTTACAATGTTAGACCAGCAGGATGATCCAATACTTGAGCCAGAGCTAGGAACTATGCCACTTTGGCCATGTGTTGTGATAAATGCGCTTTATGAACATGATACAAATATTAATGCCATTAAAAAATCTTTAAGTGATGTATATGCCAACCTAAAGTATTCTTTAGATGCATTACCTGACAAAGATTGGGAAAAAGTTTGTTTAGATAATTTCAAACCTAAGCAAATTGGCGATAAACTATTAATTTGTCCGTCGTGGATTGAACCATCAAATAAAAATCTTAAAGTATTAACCTTAGATCCAGGCCTTGCCTTTGGCACCGGTTCACATGAAACGACTGAGCTGTGTTTATCTTGGCTAGAAAAATCTGATCTAACTGATAAAACTATCCTAGATTTTGGTTGTGGTTCTGGTATCTTAGGTTTAGCGGCACTAAAACTTGGTGCAAAACATGTATTTGCCATCGACATTGATGAGCAGGCATTGATAGCCACGCAAAACAATGCTATTGCAAATAACATTAACCAAAATCAAATTACAATTGCAAAACCAGACTTTCTAGAAAATCCTGTAGATATAATCCTTGCAAATATTTTACTAAAAACTCTAATTTCATTGAAACAGGAATTTATAAAGCGATTAAAGATCCAAGGAACATTAATTGTATCTGGAATTTTACTTAACCAAACAGAAGAATTAATAAATGCTTTTTCCCCTGATTTTAACTTAGTTGCAATGGAAGTAGACGCCGAATGGACAATGTTAGTTTTTAACTTAGCTTAATAGTTAAATATATTAATTTAGAATCAAGGAAATATTATGACAATTTTTAGAGAAATAGCAGAAGAATTTATTATTAATAGTATTGAGAAAATAAAAGCCACCTCCATGAGCTATGACAATGGAACAGTCAACACGTTTTGGAAAATGACTGGACTTGGTGGTCGAAATATAGAGTTATCAGAAAATAAACGTAATCGTTTAAATCAGTTGAAAAATAATATACAAATTTTGAACACTAATAATGATTATAACACTAAAGAAAACCTTATAAAATTAATAAAAATATGTCAAACAGATCTTGTAGACATGTGCCTTGAAGAAAAGACAACGACTGGCTCTACTGAATTTGCAGTAAACGAATTATCTAAATTTATCGAAAATGTTTATACTAAAATTTGTACTAAGTGGAATTTAGCAAATATTGAAAAAAACAATGAAAAGATTAACATAATAAAATATTATGCAGCTAAAGCATGCGCACATTCAGTTTATCAGGACATATGTAACAAATCTGCAATGAAAGAAAATTTTGTTTTAAATGCAGAACAAGAAAATATAATTTTACGCTCCCTCTCTCTTGCTGAAAACGTATCTAAAATGATAAATACAAATAACAATAGTAAATTAATAAACGAAGATGCGTTCAAACAATTAATGCAAGATAGAGCCGAATTTATTCAGCGTGAAATTAACAAAATAACTCAAAATGAATCGAGTTCTTATGTAATTGAATATATGCAGCAAGCAATCGATAGTTTTAGTCCATCTATTAATAAAACAGAAGAAACCAAAGAAAATCACAACGAAGAGCCTACTACCATGAAACCATAAGCATGAAAAACATGATGTTGTCATTGCGAAACACAAGTTAAGTATATGGATAACATTTCCAAAGCCAGTTCTGACTGAGGAGCTGCGAAGCGGCGTCTCAGTCAGAACTGGTAAAAAAACATCCATCTCAAATTATTTATTGTGATTACACATAATCTTAAAATTATATCTTAATCTAATAATCCAAGCTCTTTTACAGTATCGCGCTCTTTTCGAAGCTCATTTAAAGTAGCGTCAAATTTTTCTTGAGCATATTCATTGAACTTCAAACCCTCAACAACTTTAATCACGCCATTTGTAGTACGAGTTGGATACGAAAACATTAATCCAGAGTCAACACCATATTCACCATTTGAACTTAAGCACATTGAATATGATTCACCATCTTTAGTATCTGTTATTAAATTATTTACGCCACGGATAATAGCATTTGCCGCAGAAGCAGCAGAAGATGCACCACGTGCTTTAATAACAGCAGCGCCACGTTGTTGCACCGTTGTTACAAAAGTATCTTTCAACCAAGCATCATCATTTATAACGTCATAAGCAGACTTACCGTTAATTTTTGCATTATAAAAATCTGGGTATTGAGTCGCTGAATGATTGCCCCATATGGTCATTTCTGATATGCAATTAATATCAACCCCTGCTTTTTTCGCTAATTGAGTGCGGCCACGTAATTCATCTAACATAGTCATGGCATAAAAACGATCGTCTGGGATATCTTTAGCATGATGTTTAGCAATTAAACAATTGGTATTGCATGGGTTGCCAACCACAAAAACCCTAACATCATCACTAGCACGCTCATTAATAGCGATACCTTGATTAATAAATATGCCGCCATTAATTTTTAATAAATCGGCTCGCTCCATTCCTTGCTTACGTGGAACTGATCCAACTAACAATGCCCAATTAGTACCATCCATTGCAGCATTGATATCAGAAGTGCAAAACACTCTTTTAAGGCGTGGAAAAGCACAATCATCAAGCTCCATAGCAACACCATCTAATGCTGGCAAAGCTGGCTCAAGTTCAAGCAAATTTAATTCAACATCTACATCATTTCCAAACATTTGCCCAGAAGCAATACGGAATATTAAAGCATAACCAATCTGCCCTGCCGCTCCAGTTATTGTTACACGTACCTTGTTATTCATATTAAATATTTCCTATCAAAGACAAAATTAACATGATACTATTGCTAGCCTCAAGATACCATCTCTTTAAGAAAAATGCTGCCACTATCATTGTATATCC
>JAUIBC010000096.1 GCA_030427555.1 Gammaproteobacteria bacterium
CTTTAATCTCTTTAAGTACAATTACTTGGGTAGAATATCATCTTCATGGACAGACGATACTAAAAACTCATGCGCCAGAATTATTACATCATAAATTAACTAAAAATTCTTGGTGGCAACAAGAAGAACCTATACTCCCAATTTATACAACTAATCGGATTGGAAATAAAATAGGAATTTTTAATATTCAATACTTGGGCTCGCTCAAAGAGCTAGAGGATAAATTAAGCTCGATTGGCTGGACAAGAAAATCTAGCTCTGTATTTTACTCTTTGATGATTCGTATAGATGGCAAACACTCAGATACTAAGTTGCCAATAATGGAGCAACTTTACTTAAATAAAAGACCAGAATTAATCATGATTAATAACGATGATAAAAATGGGAATTTCTATATATTACGTTTATGGCGCTCAAACTATAAAATCATAGGCACAAATTACCCGCTTTGGATAGGAAGTATAATTTTAGCAACTGATCTCGATAATGATGAACAAATAACAAAATACGAAGATAAAACCATAGATGAAAGTTCGCTATTCAATCCGCTATTACCTGCCCTAAATACATATCGTATTTTAGACATTAAAATCCAACAACATAGTAAAAGCTTACGTAAAATAGTTAATCCCAAATTATTAATTTTTGAATTAATAAAAAAAAACAATGAGAAGATCTAAGTTTTTCGTATAACCTGTTATAAAAAATCCCTATCAGCTAACTGATAAGTATTTTTAAAATTATCTTGCGTAACTATTGCTATATTATTTTGAGTAATTAAACTTTCATCCTTTTTTAATATCCCAGTTTTATATCTCCAACCTCTTGGTAAAATAAGTGTTCGACCTAATTTAGCAAGACTTGCATCATTTTGTTTTATAACTTCATCTGAGTAAGACTGCATTACATATACTTTGTTATCTGGACTAATTATTTCATAAACTGGTTTGCCCGCTTTATATATCCAAGTAGTTTGTCTATATACGCTATGCTCAACAAAAGGCCTAAATCCCTTAACTATATCTTTTAAGCCTATTTTAACATCAGCTACTTTGTGCATTTTTATTCCGCCAAAATATTTAACATCTCCAATAGGCACGGTTTTTTGAAATTTATATTTATCAATAATAAAATATCTTGGCCCATTTAAATATATGAAAGTTGCCTTATTTTGATATTTTATTTTTTTTACATTTAAACTATTCCACAGACTTTGCGGACAATTATTTAATTGAAAAGTAGTATAAACAGAAGCCTGTAACCCTTTTCCTACTATGACTTCGCAATAACGGGAGTGTCTATAATTATTATCTTCAATACCAGCATAAGAAAAAGAACTTATAAATAATGACAATCCTAAAACTCCATTTCCGACTATCTTCATACTATACTCCATTATAGTAAAAAACATTAAAGCACAAATATTCGCATTTACCCACAAGATTATAGTATCCATCAAATATTACAAAACAACAACATTGGCAATAAAAAAACTAACTGATTGAATTTTTTGGCAAGTCTGGGTAAAATAAGCACAAATTAATTAACCAACCTAAATTGCCACAACAATGAATTCTTGTTAATATTTTTCTATGAATAAGCAAATAACATACTTTATAAATAATATTATATGTATATGCATATTGTTGCTAAGCTCCAAATGCATGGCTATGTCATCACATTTACCAACAAATCGAGCCGTTGATAAAGCAATTGCAAAATTTAGACTCAGTAAAGAACCTTTGCTCGCGGCAAAATTCATTAAATCTGGAGTCACTTACCCACCAAAAAAAATAGCATTACTAGCATTCAAACAAGAACAAAATATAGAATTATGGGCTCAAGATTCTAACTACTCATGGCGCTATATTTCATCATACCCACTAACTGCCTATAGTGGTGTACTTGGGCCAAAGCTAAAAGAAAATGACAAACAAATTCCAGAAGGTATATATAAAATTACAATGTTTAATCCTTTTAGCAAATGGCATTTATCATTGATGGTAAATTACCCAAATGATTTTGATAAAACACATGCAATCCATGATGGAAGACGTAAACTTGGAGGAAACATTTTTATCCATGGTAAAAATGCATCCATAGGATGTCTAGCTATTGGTGATAACGCTATAGAGCAACTGTTTTTGTTATCAAGACGCGTAGGATTAAATAATATAGAATTAATCATCTCTCCAAATGACTTACGTAAACAAAAAGCCGCCACAAGAAAATATAACCAACCTAATTGGCTACCAGAATTATATCAAAGCATCCAATATGCACTTAGAAAATATCCATTAAAAAATGCTTAAATGCTCCAAAAGTGATATCCGTTTTTGCATTGTAATTCCCCGTTTTGATTTGATAGGGAAAATATAGCGGTGATTAATGATTAAAGTTGAGCAGTCTTACTGGAAGGACACGTTTGCTCTTTTATAACTAATTATTGGGAGTTTTTAAGCTGGAACCGATGAATTAACGCAATTTCTTGTGAACATTTATACTAGATGCTATTCTGAAAACATTCTTTAAAAATTACAGATAAATTAAGGCCTAAGATGATTTATGACACTATCGATAAAGTTATAATTGACGATATTTTTTTTAAAGCAAAATCATATACAAATAATATAGATGTTTATATTAAACTAGAAGGCTTTAATATCCCTGGCTCAATCAAATTAAAACCAGCTAAATTCATGGTTGATGAAGCAGAGAAACGAGGCATATTAACCAAAAATTCCAAAATTATCGAATCATCTTCTGGAAATTTAGGTGTTGCATTAAGCCATATTTGTGCAAGCAAAAATTATCCTTTCATTTGTGTAACCGATGTTAAAGTAAGTCCGCAAAATATTCAAATAATGAAGGCGTTAGGTACAGAAGTGGTTATTATTGACCAACAAGATAGTAATTATGGTTACGTTGAACAACGATTAAATTATATTAATGAACGACAAAACACCGATCCAAGTATAGTTTGGTTAAATCAATATGCAAACTTACAAAATATAGCCAGTCATTTTGAATTAACCGCACAATCTTTACTACAAGAGTTTCCCAAGATTGATTATCTATTTATTGGTGCAGGTACTACTGGGACATTAATGGGTTGTATTCAACGATTTAAAATAGAATCCCCAAATACAACAATTGTTGCTGTTGATGCAACTGGATCCATTAATTTTTCAAATAAACCTGGGCAAAGATATCTACCAGGACTTGGCTCTAGTAGAAAACCGGAAATATTAAAACGTGATTTAGTAAATAATTCTATTCTAATAGATGAAATTGATTGCAAGAAGCTTGCTAAACAATATGGAATTTTGGTCGGAGCCTCAACCGGAACAGTTATGGCCGCTGTAGAAAAATGGTCTTCAAAATTTAAACCTGAAGACACTGTCGTTACCATTAGTCCTGATTTTGGTAGAAGTTATTTAGATACAGTATATGATGATACATGGTTAAATGATACTTTCGGATTAGTTTCTTAATTGGAGTAAAGGTTCAATGAGTGACTTACTTATTATTAACTCAGAATTAGTGAATAATGTGTTAAATAAAGATAAACAACGCATTATTAGTTTAGTAAGAGACACTTACATAAATTTTCATAAAGGTGAATGCATTAATCCTGATAGTTTCTTTCTAAGATTCCCTGATAGTGAAAAAAATAGAATAATTGGATTAGCCGCTAGTAATATAACTGGAAAAAATAAAATATCTGGAATTAAATGGATTGCAAGCTATCCTGATAATCTAATGAATCACCTTCCAAGAGCGTCTGCAAGTATTATCTTAAATGATTACAACACTGGTCATGTAAAAGCATTTATTGAAGGCAGCGCGATTAGCGCAGCACGTACCGCGGCTTCCGCTACGTTAGCAGCTAATTTATTAGTTACTAATAAAGCAGAACAACATGAAATATTACTTGTCGGATGCGGCGTAATTTCAAAAACAATTTTAGATTTTATTCAAACTAGTGATATTAAATTAAAAACTGTGTATTTATATGATATTAAAATAGATGCTGCAAGTAGGTTACAAAAAGAGCTTAAAGATAAATATGACCAGCCTATTAATATAGTGACTACTTTAAATGATGGCCTTAAATTGGCAAATTTAATCGTATTTGCAACAACCGCAGTTAAGCCATACTTATCAGCCGAACAATTTTGTATAGATAAACTTAAGAACAAAATTATTTTAGGAATATCATTAAGAGATATTTGTCCTGATATAGTTATAAACTCAAATAATATTGTTGATGATATTGATCACTGTTTAAAAGCCAATACATCTGTACATTTAACCGAGCAGGTATATAACAACAGGCAATTTATTAATGGCAATATTAATGATCTGATTTCTGGAGACATTAATTTAGACAGTAGAAAACCAACTATTTTTTCTCCATTTGGCTTAGGCAGTTTAGATTTAAATTTAGCAAAATATGTTTATGACATAATTGAGAATAATAAATTAGGCGTACGCTGTAGGTTTAATAGTTGAAATCCATAATTAAAATAATGAAACTTTGAATATACATATTTTTTATTAGATGATATATAGTTTATTAACAACGTCATTTTTAATGGGTTAAATATGTATTATTTAAAACCAAATGTAGTTGCTGAACCATTAATTAATCAGTGGTACGCCTCTGTAGATCTCTTATCGCCAGTTATGGCTGCAACGATGTTTGCCTATTCGCACATTGAAATAATGAGTAGTTATATTGCCTCACCACAAACCCATGAATTAGCATGTTCACATCCAGAAACCAAAGGAGGTCCATTTATTGATTACCCAACACGACGGGTAGATGAAATACGAGATTTGTTAGAAAGAACTAAAGAAATAGTGCATTTTCATATAAATTTCGTTGAAAATATAGCCAAAATGCAAACGTTATTAGAAGAACATCCTAAAGGTATGTCTTTAGAGCCTTTATATTCAAAATTACCAGATGAATTACGCGGTTTTGTTGAGCTCTACTATGATGTTGCTAATCACCCTCATTTTCGGCTTATAGAACAATTTATTTATGACAGTGAGTTAAATACCGCACCACTACAAAGTACCTTATTTTCATTTGTTAATCAGGATTATCGCCCACTTTGTTTAAGTACTCCACGCATTGCAGTAGAAGGCGTTTCTATTATAAAACCTTTTCGAGATTCATTTTATGATCACGTATTTTCCAGTAGAGAGAATCCATTAACGCAAGCTGATTTAGATGGCTTGGTGAATCTAAGTTTAAACCCATCAGATAACAATTTCGCAGAAACTAAAACCAATTTTTTGAATTTGTTTGGAACTGAAAAACCTAGAGGTAATGAAATACTTTGGGATGACGCTACCTCTGTACGAATTCGTTATTTTGGTCATGCATGTGTACTTATTGAAACTAAAACATCTACTATTTTGTTTGATCCGGTACTAAGCTATGATTACCCAAGTGATGTTCCACGTTTTACTTATGCAGATTTACCTAAAAAGATTGATTATGTTATTTTGACCCATACCCATCAAGATCATGTGCTATTAGAACATTTATTACAGTTACGTTACAAAATTGGATGCATAATTGTTCCTGATAATGTTCCGGGCGCTATACAAGATCCTTCTTTAAAAATTATGTTGCAAGATCTAGGATTTAATTCAGTTATAGCATTGAAAGAATTCGATAAAATTGATTTGCCTGAAGGTTATATCCAGGGATTACCTTTTATTGGTTAGCATGCAGATTTGCATATTCAAAGTAAATTGATTTATTTAGTCAACATTGCAGGATATAAAATATTGTGCGCCGCTGACTCAAATAACTTAGAACATAGAATTTATGAAAATGTGCATAAAATTACTGGCAATATTGATATTTTATTTATTGGCATGGAGTGTGTTGGTGCGCCATTAAGTTGGCTTTATGAGTCTATTTTATTAACTACTTTGACTCGCGAAATGGATCAAAGTAGGCGATTAAATGGTTCTGATTTTGAAAAAGCTAGGTTAATGGTAGATCTTTTTCAGTGTAAACAGGTATATGTATATGCTATGGGGCAGGAGCCATGGCTGAATTATGTTATGGGCCTTAACTATACACCAACCTCACCACAAATTATTGAATCAGATAAATTAATTGATTATTGTAAAAGTAAGAATATTCAAGCTGAGAGGTTATTTGGCTCACATGTTATAACTTTATAAGTTTTTATATATATAAGTAATTTTAAAATAAAAAGGATTTATATTATGCTGCAAGCATCTCCTTATACAAAATTATTTTGGTTTGAGTATAAACTAGATCCTGAAAGATTTGATTATAACATTGTATTTGATCAAAACATTTATGGGCCATTAGATGAGAAAAAACTTAAAGATGGTTTAAAAAAACTCATAGAGGATCATGTATTATTAAACTCCCATCTTATTGAACAAAATAATAAGCTCCTATGGGTTAAAAATAGCA
>JAUIBC010000097.1 GCA_030427555.1 Gammaproteobacteria bacterium
CCATAAGCAATATCATCTGCAACATTCATGATAGAACAATCAAAACTATGATAACTAGCTCTTGCATGTTGACCACGTATCTTTGTAGCGTTTATTTGTTGAAACAAAACTCTGTCTTCTTCTAAAAATGGCTCTAGCAACCAATTAACTTCCAAACCATCTTCATCAAAATATGCTTTCGGCGGAACCCAATCATTAATACGAATATTCTTAGTTATATTTTTAGGCACATAAGGAAGATCTTCTGCAACAACTCTAGATCTTGCAACAGGATATTTTAATATTCCAAGTAAAGTACGCCTAGTTAAATCCAAACCAAAATCTCCATAACTTTCTTCAACCTTAGTAATAAGGCGTAAAGTTTGAGCATTTGACTCAAATCCGCCATAATCACGCATCATGAAATTTAATGCAACCTCACCTCCATGTCCAAATGGAGGGTGTCCTATATCATGTAACAAACAAATAACACTAATCAAATCATCACTTGGTAAAACAGAAAGGATACTATTATCCAAATGATTAATGGTAATATTACGCACCAGTGCCCTACCAATTGATGCAACTTCTAATGAATGCGTTAAGCGCGTACGATGAAAATCACAATCTTTTGTACCTAAAATTTGGTTCTTACGCTGTAATCTTCTAAAAGGAGAGCTATGAATTACTCGAGTTCTATCTCTTTCAAAAGGATCACGATGATCATTACTTCCACGCTGACTAGATAAGCCTGATCTCCTCTGAGTCCACATATTTTTCCTAAATTTTTCTTTAAAAGCTAAAGTTTATTTTAATTTTGCAGATACTACTAGTATATATGCAATATTTTTACCAACTGGCTATATGGGGACTAAAATGTTAAAAACAAGTAGAATAATCATAGTTTTCTTTACCCTAACATATTTAACAGCTTGTTCTATAGATGGAACAACTAATAGTTTATATAATTATGGATCTTATAATTATGGAAATGCACCAATGATTTATCCTGATAGTTATAATAGTTATCAATATCCAGAAGGGTATTCTCCCAATAACTCTCAAACACCAATGGCTACAGAAAAAGTGGAAGTTCCAGACTCATACCACATGGGTTACGGTCATCCTACATCTGCTAAAGATATGGATAAAAATTGGGTTAAAGGACAAAACCCTAATTCATATACAATAGAACTTGCCAATGATTCTAAACCATCTAAAGTTGCAGGGATACTTTACAAAGCTCCAAAAAATGAAAGATCTGCTGAAATTAGAACTAATAAAGGTAGCTATACTGGCGTATACGGAACGTACCCTAGCTACGAAGCAGCAAAAGCAAAATTAGAATCTCTACCAGAAGATGTAAAACAAAATGCGAATATTAAAACTTGGGGAAATATACAAAGCGAAACCAATGAGTAGTTTTCATCCCAACCCTCTAAAAAATTCCAAACAACCATTTATTAGACTTCTTAAAAAAGAAGTCTAATAAATGCTCATAATTAGCTAAATTAAAAATTTTTTATTAACTTTTAGTTGCTTAAAACGAAAATTAGTCTATACAGTGATTTATAAATAATAATAAGGAGTAAAAGTGATTGAATTTATCAATATAACATCGGATACCCCAAAGCACGTTAATATAAATATTGACTTAGAGTCATACATTGAAACATTTGAAAAAATTAATAAATCTAAAGATGAACATAGTAAAAAAGAAGCTACTACTGAATTTAACAACCTATATAATAGTATTTCTCGAAAGTTAATTGGTATATCCGGACAAATGTATTGGATTAAAGCACTTGATTTGGCAACACAAAATTTAACCAACGAACAAGCAAAAACCATTAAAGCTGCCCCTGCCAGCGAAATTCTTCAAAACAGTTTCATTGAAATTATGAAAAATGCCATAGACGAAGCTATATCAAGATACTATGACAGTAATATGACAACAAAACCTAGCATACAACTTATGATTGATATTGATGACACAAGTTATTCTGATGTAATATCAATCCAAATCAAAGACTCAGGCCCTGGCTTTGAAAATAAATTTTTACAAAAACTACAAACAAAAAAAGGGCTAGATGAATATGTCAATGCATCCAATGGATCAAACAAAAAAAAATATCCTAACAGAGCCCCACTATTCGGCGGACAAGGAAGAGGATTACGTATATTAATCGCCGATGCAAATGGAGATGTACTAGAACGCGGAGGAATACGTATACGCCGATTCATCAAACCAGAGATATCACGTGTTGATTTTAATAATAGCATTGATAAAGATGGCAACGTATTAGGCGCAAAAATTACTATAATAACTTCTATTAAGCCTAGAGAAATATTCAGTAAAAAAATAAATACATGCAAAGAACGCCTACAAGAACCAAATTCAGCTAGCAACGATGAAATATTAGCAAACAGAGCCAGTGAAGAAACAAGAACAACTTCTGCGGATACCACACCTTTGTCAATTGAGTTAAATGATATATATTCAGACGACGAATATGATGAATATGAGGAAAGTACTCCACCAAAATTCTTTCAAACACGAAACTCATTTCTAAAACTTAACTTAGATTGTATAAACACGGAATACATGGACACAGAAAATTTAGAGTATAATAATAACATGTCTCCAACAAAATCACCTTGATGAACGCCACATTAAGTAATTTTTAAGTGGTATTTTTACTCAATACCACACTTACATTAATTACTCCTGAAGAATCTTTTGAACTTGCAGAAAATAGCTTAACAGTTAAAGAATATCTTCCACAAAATTGCCATAACCAATTTACCAACTCATTATAAGGAACTTTAGAAAAACTTAACTTGATATCCTCATCTGAAGTTTGCTCCAATTGATATGCAAAATCCTTTAACTTGCTTGTTTTTAAACTATTTGTCAAAACCGTTAATAACTTTTCCTTACTTAAGGACTCTGGAGGCTTAATGTTTTTTTGTCTAACATAAACCTGCTCCATCCATTGCAAGGTTTGCTTATTTTCTTGCAAAATAACCTTCTTTTGTTGAACTAAAGATTTTATCGGTGAATATATTAGAGAATAAAATAAATATAATCCAAGAAAAATGCTAGCAACAAGCAACCAACGCCTTTCTCTTTCATTAAGCTGCTCAAAGTATTCTTTAATATCCACTATGTAAGCTCCAAAGTAGAAATAATTTTATCTCCATGGGTCACTACACCAGATTTGTGAACTTTTATTCGTTGATTTTTTAAGCCACTCTCAATTTTCTCTAAAACCTCAAAGTCATTACAAGAAATAGTTATTGCCAAATTAGAGTTTTGCATACGTATCTGTTCTATAGTAACAATATAATTATGCTCGGTTTTTTTAGTATTAATCTCTCGAACCACATTAGAAAATTTTGCTAATAATTGCCAAAATAAACCATTATATCCAGACTGATTTTTTTGCAAAATTTGACTTATCCTAAATTTAGGACTTATAACTTGTTTAGCATCAGGAAAAAATTTACGATATAACACGGCTATATTTTTATCATAATAATTTAGTTGATGATTTAAAATTACCAAAGAAATAATACTACTAATTAATAAACCAGATACCCAAATACATCCCAAAATACCAGCTAATTTAAAATACTTTTTAGCAACATCACTATCAGAGTTATGCGCATAATCACCTTGACATAAATTAATAGAATTACGTTTGTATAATTGTATAGCGATCCACGCATAAGAATCTAAATTAATTTTGGTAAACTTTTCAGCTTTAGACAAAGCTGGACTATCGTTAAAAATGATAATATGCGAAAGATCTGTTTGCGATTTTAAGTAAACTTGAAATAAATCTAAATCTAAAGCGCCCTTAAAATTGACATCATTCACTAAATAACGATTTGCAATTATACAAACCTCACCAACATTTAGTGCAAACCAATCACAAGTAATCTCATTATATTCTATTTGCAAACTCTCTAGTTTAATCTGCAATTCTAAAATAATATCTTTTTTAATTACTACAACGAGATATTTTCCACCAAAATAGTGATTTTTATCAAAAGAGAAATGCAAATTAATAATTGGCTCGGCTAAGTTTTCTTCTAATGCATAGGAAATAACAGATCTTGCTTTATTATAATTTAACAATGGAGCTTCAACTGTATGAATAGATATTAACTGCGTAGAGATAACTACAACGGTCCTTGAATTATGTTGAAGCGAGCGAAACTCATCAATACTACGCACAGCAAGATCATCAACAATCATTCCATTCTGATCAAGGCGTATACTTAAACAATTTTCATCATCAAATTTATCAACAAATAAATAACAAGTATACATATAACCGCAATTATAAATTCATAGCACTTAAATATAGAATGAATAGCAGTAAACAAAATACATAGATAAACGGCTATCTATTCTTTGGCTCTTTTAGAACTCCAAAAGAGCCAAATATTTTTCATGCAATTACTTAGATATAGTAATTACTAAATTAATTGTTGCTACAACATCACTATGTACTTGTATTTCAACTTGATATTCACCTATTGATTGAAACGGACCTTCTGGTAATAAAATTTCACGTTTTGTTACTTCTAGTGATTTATCAAGTAAAGCTTTTTGAATTTCTGCTATACCAATTGAGCCATATAACTTACCTTCATCACTAGCCTGCGCCGCAATAGTGATAGTAGTATCATTAAATTTAGCTGCTCTTTGTTCTGCCTTAGCAAGAGAGTCTGCTTCTTTCTTTTCTAACTCTTCACGACGTTCTTCGAATAATTTAATATTTTCTGCAGTCGCAAACACGGCTTTCTTTTGTGGAATCAAATAGTTACGCCCATAACCAGGCTTAACAACAACTTTTTCCCCTAATGCCCCCAAATTTTTAACTTTTTCTAACAATATAACTTGCATATTTTTAACCTCAACTTCGACGTTTAAAGAAATAAAACCTTAAACTGAATAAACTATCAAATAAACCTAAAAAACTATAAAATGGCACACTAATTACAGGCATTAGCGCAATTGGAACAAATACTACAAACATAAGCTTGGAACTTTTCTTACTTATAGTACTTGCACAAATACTTAAACCAGCCAATAAAAAGTAGATAATAACAGCAGGTAACAACATCATAGCCAACATATTTTGCTTGGCCGCTCCTAAGAACAACAAAAACAAAATAAATATAGCAATTTTACAAGCCCTAAATCCAAGAGCCTCTCTTGTGAAACCACCAAAATTGTAAATCCGTGACTGCATTGATCTAGCAAATATTAAAGAAATAAAAGCAGATAAAAATATACTAAGTAATTGCAAACCAAAAGCATAACTTGCAACTACAGATTTATCTGTAGTTGATAAATCTGCAAGAATTTTAATAATTGCTGCATCTGATTGACTTTTTTGTAGAATATCTTCTAAATACATATATTGATTTACTACAAAATCCGGCGCAAATACCTGTACTGCTAATGCTATAATAGCAATAAGCAGGAAAAATACCCCGCTAACAGCTTGCCAAGTAGATGTGAGCCTAAGAACTAAAGCCCCTATGAAGCACGGAATAAACAATACACAAGTATTAAGGAACGCCCCCATATGCGTTAATGATTTTAAAACCAAAGCATAATAAACTACTGCAACTGGTAATAAAATAAACGCACCACAACGCAATCCTCTGCGCAATGTTAATAAAGAAATTCCAGAAACAGCCAACCAAGATGTGTATGGCAACACAGCTAAAATTAGGGTATATAGCAATGCATAATGCCAATTAGACAAATATAGCTGCATCTGCTTATGTATTATCTCTCTTATATGCACCATCTTATCTGTGGCTATCACAGTAAGGTAATAAACCTAAAAATCTTGCGCGTGATATAGCAAGAGCTACACGGCGCTGCTCGCTAGCGCTAGTTCCAGTTATACGGCTTGGAACAATCTTTCCTGTTTCACTGATATAATTTTTTAAAAGATTAACATCTTTGTAATCTATAACATTTACATCATTTGCAAATTTTTTACGACGAACGTATTGTGACATATTAAATCTCCGATAAATTTAGAATATATATTTCTTAAGACGCATCTCTATATTCTTTTGATTCTTTTTTCATCAGCCTCGCTGACCAATGCAGAATCTCTAAGGTTTAGTTTGGCTTTCTTCGTCTTCTTGCGCATCAAGTGAGACGTGTTGGCTTGAAACCTCTTCACTTTACCAGATGCTGTCAACTTGAAGCGTTTTTTAGCACTGGAATGTGTTTTCATCTTAGGCATAACAATGTCTTTATTACAAATGGAGGGCAAAGGTAGTGTAAACTACTCAAAACCACAATATTCTGAATGATGTATGTCTCTTATTTTTTTGGAGCGATCATCACAAACATGCGACGGCCTTCCTGTCTTGGGAGTTCTTCTGCCGAACCGAAATC
>JAUIBC010000007.1 GCA_030427555.1 Gammaproteobacteria bacterium
TTACAAGCAGCTAAAGAATTACCACCAGCAGAGCGTAAAAAACTGGCTCAAGAAGATTTTGATTATTATTTTAGTAAAGCAAGTAAATTTAAAAAAGGTGTTAATTTTTATTTAAATGAAAACGAATTAAATGAGTCCGTTTTTCTATTGCACCAAGTTACAGAACGTCTCTATACAGGCATTTTGTTAGTATTCACCCGCTATAAACCAAATACTCATAATCTAGGAATTTTGCGAAAACTCACCAATACCATTGACCACCAATTAGCAACTGCCTTTCCTTTACATACTCCTGAAGAAAATTGGCTCTTCAAACTTTTATGTAAAGCGTATACCGATGCGCGTTACAAGCCAAGTTATTATATTACTAAAGAAGAGTTACTTAAATTAATCGAACGGGTGGAAAAACTCGAAACTATCGGCAAACAACTCTGCTTGAAAAAAATTGATGATTTGGGGAAATGAAACTAATATTCTAAAATTGCTAAATAGTTGATAATTATAACACCTCTATTTCTCCTAACATTTATATCCTCCATTTTCTTAATATGGAGAATTTAGTTAATCCAATAGAGGATCATTTTTCAATTGGCGAGGGGGGATCATTTTATAATTTGTGGTAACAAAATTGTCAACACACCTTATTATAAACACAAAAATATATTCTTATAATACACCATGCAAATGTAAAATTCTTATTCATATATTGTTTTAATATAGTCTTTAATGTACAATATCCGACAACGATATTGTTAATAACGCATCAACTTGGTTGCAATAAAGTAAATATGTATAATAAAACATTAAAATTTTTTGTTAGAGATCATCAACAAATAACCAGTAATTTTAAGCGCAGATATAACAATATAAATGCTATATGCGAGAAATTTGAAAATTATTTAAAAATGATTCAAAAAATCGACACCATTGAACTACTATATACAAGAGAAGCACAATTCAAATCTGAAAATCCATGCATAGATATCAAAAATGCTCTTGATTATATAGAACATGTTAAAAATTTATTAACTGTAATTAAAGCAAAAAAATTATTAGGCCAAAGTATTTTAGATGAAAGAAAGTACGCTTACGTATTAACAGCTACAGAATTGTTACTTTCTGGAAGATTAAGTAAAGAACAATATATAAAGGCCGCAAAAAACTTCCCAGGAGCAGCATATAACATTTATATATCAGCATTTCTTACGACTCTAGGTATTGCTTGTTTTATTACCGGCATAGCTTTTGCATATCTTTTAACAGGTACAACTATGTTAGAAGCAGTGCTTGGATGTTTTTTCGCCGCAGCTATTATATGCAGAATAGGACTGTATTTACATAAAGAAACAGGTCTTGCTAATTTAGTATCTCCAATTATTCTAGAAACAAATAACACTCAACTAATAACCGAAAAATTTTGCTCAAAAGTAATAGGTGGAAAATATGCTGGTCTTTATAGTGATGATGGAGAAAAAGAATACGAAGAAAGTTTTATAAAAAGTTTCAAATAGCCACTTATATGAATTAGTCTCGACTAGATCTGACATTCGCCCTTAACGAAGAGAGAGTTTACCATTTTGATAAGGGTGTCGAAACCTAAACTCAAAACAAAAGGAAACTCTCAATGTTACACACTAACAATCAAATTATTAAACATAAAGCAGGTTTATTAAATTTAGCAGATGAAATTGTTTTCTGTTGCTATTTCTCCAAATAGGACGGATTGCATTGCTACAAATGATACTCAGCAACACGGCTATGATGACACAAAAAAAATTTGTGCCATTAGATGGTATGTTGATCAATTTCATCGTGAGCTAAAGCAATTAACGGGCGTTGAAAAAATTGCTTATAAAACTCCAAAAACAGTGTATAAAATAAAACACGAAATGCTTAAAAATTATCTTATTAAAGAACTAGCTGAACCTTCTCTAAAAATGAGTTTTTCGTAAGTCCTGTTTAATTTAACGCCATACTAAAAAATTCTGTAACGTAAACCATAGCCAACGTTGAGAAGTTTACAGAATTTGCTCATAATAAGATTCTAAGGCGCAAACGTTGATTCTGATGTTACTTCTAAAGCTTGTTGAACTAAACTTGTTTGTTTAATCAGCCCATTTTTAACTTTTTTCATGATCTCTAAAACCATAAGCGCTTCAAGTAAACGAATGGGAATTGGATCATGAGTGGGAGAATTTTGCTCTATTAACTTTATTTGTTCGTCAATAAGCGTATTAAAATCTAATTTATTATTCCATCCTAGCGTATGAAGTAGTAGGAATGCAGACCAAAGCTTATGAGAGGCCTCAAGAAATTTGAAAAAAGGACGAACATTTTCCCAAAGTATTTGAACTTGTTCTGGATTTAATTGAGGCGCAAACACGCTTAAAGCATGTAGTAATGCGATGGCTGTTTGATCAGCTGAAGAACGTTGCTCATCGACATCATCTTCTAGAGCTTGGTAACTTGCTTGCAACGCTGAAATAAGCGATGTAAATGCCGAATTGATTTGCTCATTTTTTTTGAGTCGATGGGCTAATATTTGTGATGCAAGAACATACTTATGTGTTAAATTTGACCTTAAGTTTAAAAAAAACGCATCAATTTGATCGTCTGTAAGAATATCGGCATATAAATGCAAAGCTGCAAGTCCTGAGGAAAACAACGTTGAATCTCTGTCATTGTTTGGATGTTGTTTGAGCATTGAGATGATTTTCCAAAACACCCATAATTCGCATGAAATATGAGCACCTTTTAATTCGATTTGCTTCCAGATTCTGGTTAGATCAGATGGATTCGGTTTATTTTCCTGAAAATCAACATGATACATTTCATTGGCATCGAGTTCTGTGATCTCCCAATCTTCTTTTTTCCCATATACAAAATATCTATTAGATACTTTTATTACAGTAGGTATATTTTTTTCCAAAGTTAATTGACTATTATAAAAATGTAACCCTAATTTTTTCATAACTTTCGACCATTCAAGTCCAGTAGGTAGAGTTAACCCAGGTATTGATATCAAGCTGAGTTCAGTGCTTTGTAGTCTCTTAACTTTAGGCGCTAATCTTATAGCAAAATTAAAAATATCAATTGATTCTTGATGAGAGTGGCATTGTGACGTATAAGAAATCTTAAAAATCAATAACAAATAGGCTTTAATATTCTCTGGAGTTAACTGATTAATAACTACTTCTAACGTTTTTAAGAGAAGAACATTAGGCTTTACTATGGGGAGTATTTTTCCAAAAAGTAAATTAATTTGATTTTCATTCAATCTAAATTTTAAGCTAGTGATAAAAGTTAGTACTAACTTTTGAAAATCAACGTATGTAAAACTATTAATATCCATTGCCTCAAATACATCACAAACTTGTTTAATTAGTTCAGTATCTTTTATCTGAGGGAATAAAAGCATTAATAAGTTCGATGCTCTTGTATTAGGATCCTTCCGATCATGATCCAGCAACGAAAGAACTCTTGGCAATAAGCGAATAACTTGATTTTTATCTGACTGTAGTAGAAAACATTCCAAAGCTTGCAGTACAACATCATGATCGTATAAGGCTCCATCATTCTCTAATATTCTATTTAATATGATAAAAGCGCGATTTTTTTCAGATGAAGTTAATCTAGGCATTAATTCTTTTAAAGCATCTAAGGCGGAAGAATATTGACTGAAGATGGCATATTTACTTGTGTTACTAAGAATAATATCTAAATAATTAAAAATAGTCGTCACGTGTGCTTGAGTTAGGAATGAATCCCAATAAACTGATTGTTTTAATGCTTTACTATCATAGCTAAACCACCGCGTTTCTCCTTTTTTTCTATCATCTATATAATTTTCAGGCATAACTGAAACACCATTCACACAGATTTCTAATGTAATATTTGATAAGTCGTTTTGAATAAGTGCCTCAATTTGTTCAAAATTTTCTTCTTTAGTGATGAAACGCCTTAAAAAGTTTGGATTACTTATACGAAACGGTAATGACATGACCTTATCGAAAATTTTTTCTGCATAATTTGGTTTGAATTCGAAGGATAAGCATTCTATGATGCATAGCATAATTCTTGGGTCGCTAGATTGTGAATCTGTGTCGCTAGACTCTGAATTCATTAGGTCTGGAATAAGTATGCTATCTATTAAATAAAAAGCATCTTCTTCATTTAATTTTTTGGCATAAAGAGTAATGAATTCAATATAATCTTCTTTTAAGTATAAATTGAATTCATTATCCGGTATTAATGGAATAATATTGGTAATAATAAGCATTGCGTTATTTGATGAAATGTTCGCGATAAATGGTTCCAGCAGCTCTTTCAGATCCTTTAGTAATTCTGATTTATTATAGCCCGAAAGTACTTGTTCATTATTTAATATGGCGGTTGTTTCTGAAATAAAAATATCAATTTGTTTGCCTTTTAGTCTGCGTGAAATTTTTTTCAAGAACGCAAATGATTGATTTATATCGTGATTACACAGTGCTTGTTTGAGGTAACTGATAGCCAGAGAAAAGAACTCTTCTATTATAGGTTCGCTCGCTCCAGGCAAACACTCTAATAATGGATGTATAAGAGCGCGGGGTTTGGGTTTTTCTGCATGTTCTGATCCATTTAGTGGTGGCAGTACAGATTGAAATAATCTATCAATTTGAGTTTGGGGTAACATGTGAGAAAATATCTCGGCCGAACGGATAAAACTAAAAATGTAGGGGGTTGTGTTGCCACCATACATGTTATAGATAGTTGATAAATAATCATCTGACACTTGTCCATCTGACAGTTTTACAAGTTTACAGAGGAAAAGCATTCCTTGTAACTTGTGTTGTGGTGTAGAAAATGATGAATTCATAGATGCGAAAATTAAACGTCTAATATCCATTAAAAAGTCAGTATCTCGTTTTAAATAAGGACTTATTGTTTTTTTAAAAAATTGTATTTGATTAAAAATATCTTGATATGAATTGTGCCGTGAAAGTAGATTCGTAATAGATACTTTATGCCAAAACTTATTAGGCGGGTTATGGTTCCCATGGGGCACATAAGAGAGTATTTCTGCTAACAAATGTGTGGGCAAGGATTCAATTGGAGCAAAAATAGAGCGTTTCATATTATGTATAGGCTTGTAAATAAATAAGTTGAGTTTAACAAATCAGCGGTATAAATCAAACTAAGTGATTGCAAAAAAACTACTCGAGCATTTCATCGCCTTGATGATGAAATGTAATTCCATTCTAGATACCGAATTCGATGACAAAAACACAAAATGTATTCATATATCAAATTAACTCGGTTAATTATATCTGGACTTTGGCCATTTTTATAAAATTAACCAATAATAAGTCTTTGCGAGCATTAGCGAAGCAATCCAGAACTTGGTTTCAATTAAAAGTCGGACTGGATTGCTTCACTTCGTTCGCAAAGACGCCATATTTATTAGCGTTTTCAAAAATGGCTAAAGCCCAGTTATATATTAAATTTTTGTCGAATTCAGCTAATTAATCCGCAGCAAAGCGCAAAAAAACAATGGAAAAGAACTCAAAATAAAAAGAGTTCCCTAGAAGGTTATTAATTATTGCGCTGATTAAGTTCTCGCAATTTTTGCATTTTTTCAGCAATTTTAATTTCTAACCCGCGATCAACAGGCTGATACCAATTCGGCTCTGGCATATCATCAGGAAAATATCTCTCTCCTGCTGCAAAAGCATGCGGCTCATCATGCGCATATCGATATCCTTTACCATGCCCCATTTTTTTCATTAAACTAGTCGGCGCATTACGCAAATGCATGGGTACATCACGTGATTTATCATGCTCAACATAAGCTTTTGCCTGATTATAAGCGTTATATCCAGCATTACTCTTTGGCGCTACGGATAAGTAAATTACCGCCTGCGCTAATGCTAATTCACCTTCTGGAGAACCTAGACGCTCATAAGTTTGTGCGGCATCATTTACAATTTGCATTGCACGTGGGTCAGCAAGACCTATGTCTTCCCACGCCATTCTTATAATACGCCTTACCAAATATTTAGGATCAGCCCCACCATCTAACATACGACACAACCAATAAAGAGCTGCATCTGGATTCGATCCGCGTACTGATTTATGTAACGCTGAAATTTGATCGTAAAAATTTTCACCTGACTTATCAAAGCGTCGCTTAAAGGTAGTTAAAATTTTACTAAGTGTTTCGGCTGAAAAAGTACAAATATTTTGCTGTTTTGAAAAAACATCAACCTGTTCCAATACGTTTAATAACCTGCGAGCATCACCATCAGCATATTCAATAAGTAATTTGGTAGCAGCATCATCAAACTTTAAATGTCCAAGAAATGTTTTTTGCGCACGTTGCAATAATGAATTAAGCTCATCATTATTAATTGACTTTAAAATATAAACTTGGGCTCTTGATAACAACGCATTATTAATCTCAAAAGATGGGTTTTCTGTAGTCGCACCAATTAAAATCACCAATCCTGATTCAGTATAAGGTAACAAAGCATCTTGTTGAGACTTATTAAACCGATGAATTTCATCAATAAATAATATAGTTTTTAATTGCTGCGCTTGATTTTTTTTGGCTAAATCCATTGCGGCACGGATATCTTTTACCCCAGAAAACACAGCTGACAATGCAATCCACTCACAATCAAAAGACTTAGCCATTAGACTTGCAATGGTTGTTTTCCCAACTCCAGGTGGACCCCACAAAATCATAGAGTGTAATTTGCCACTATCAAATGCAACACGTAAAGGCTTACCTAATCCCAATAAATGCTCTTGTCCAACAACCTCTGATAATGTGCGTGGCCTTAATAACTCTGCTAGAGGAATTGTATTAATTGAATTACTCATTGACTAACTAAATCCTAAAATTATCAGTAAATTTACCATTATTTTCTATAATACCAAACAAAGGTAAATCTATACTCTGCTTTAATGTATTAATATTATCATCTAAACGTAACATATTTGGATCAATACAATTAGCTACCCAACCTGCGGATTTTATTGAATGAGTATTCAAAACTTCCATAGTTAGAAGAGCATGGTTAATACAACCAAGGCGCATACCAACAACTACGATTACTGGTATTTGTAATATATGCAACAAGTCTAACCAAGTTTCTTGTGAATTTAATGGGACCATCAATCCACCTGCTCCTTCAATAATAACATAATCAAAATTGTCGAGCTCTTTTCTTTTACAAAATTTAGCAATCTCACTGGCTTGTAACTTAACATTCTCATCATTAGCCGCAATATGTGGTGCGATTGGCTCTCGGAACAACCAACCACATACATCTGCGTAATTCGCACCAGTTAAATCGTGTTGCAAAATATTATCAACATCTTCATTAACTAATTTATCTGCAACCATATTACAACCACTTGCTACGGGCTTTATAGCACGTACGGTATGACCAATATTTTGCAAGTGTTGCATTAATTTACAAGTTACATAGGTTTTGCCGCAACCAGTATCAGTTCCTACTATAAAATATTTATTCATAATCTTTGTCCTGTTTACAAAAATCAACAACCACTTCAACAAATTTTAATGAATCAGATAAAAATGGAATATGGGCTGATTTTTTAAACATAATATATTTAAAATCTGGATAAGTGCTTTGGAGTAATGGCATTAATTTTCGATTTACAATAGCATCAAGTTTACCAAAAATAAAAAGTCCTGGTTGCTTAACATTAAATAACTGCTTTCTTAAATCCCAGTTAATTAAAATATCTAAACCATTTGCAAGACCTGTTATATTTAATTCATCAGATAATTGTAAATCTAAATTTTTCAATAATTGACTGCTAATAAACTCATATCTAGTTTTTTTTGGATTTTTACTAAATTGGTGATAAAAATCAGCAAAAACTTCTGTTTCAATACCAACCCAATTGACCTCGCTTATGAATTTAGGTGATGATGCAACATTAATAAGTTTTACAACTCTTGCTGGCTCTTCAATACATAATCTAGTAGCAAAAAGACCTCCAAGAGACCAACCTAAAACAATAAACTCTTGAGGTAAAAATGCTAATAATTGCATTTTAAATTGTTCCCAACCCATATTTGGCGTTTTACCAAAACCAGGTAAATCTATTAAATATAATTTAAAACCACCTTCCGTTAAATAAGGAACCAAAGGTTGCCAAATACTTTTATCAAATCCCCAACCATGCAATAAAACTAACGGTTTGCCATTTCCTAATGTTTCATAATTAATCATAATATCAATTTAGTTAAACAAGAAAATAAATAATCTAGTTGTTTCTCATTGTGCTGATAATTTAAAATTACTCGCAGGCCCGTCTCTGGCTTACTAACAGTTGGTTCGCGAATAGGCATACAAATTATTCCCAAATCTAAAAGACCTGCTGCAATTTTAGTTGCCAAATAAGGACAGCCTAATTGTAACTGCTGAATATGTGTATTTGAACTACGCCATTTTAAATTTGAAGACCTTTGTAAATTTTTAAAATAGGCAATTAAATCTTGCAGTTTTTTGCGCCTATTATCAAGTGATTGAATATATTCAATGCTGCGTAAAAGACCATAAGCAACCGCTGGACTAACTGCAGTCGAATATACTGCTTGACGAGTTTGCAAGAGAGATTCTATCCATAATTTTTTACCTACAACAACTGCTCCATATCCAGCACCAGCTTTACCCAAAGGAATAATACGTAGTGGAACATCATCCTGACTAAGGCCAGACTTAGCAACTGCGCCTAATCCATACTCACCAATAACCCCAAAAGCATGAGCTTCATCTACTATGAGAAAAGCATTTTTATTATTAATAATTTGCCTAATACCAACTAAATCAGCAATTTGCCCACTCATACTAAAAATGCTTTCGGTGACAACAGCCAGGTTACCATCAGTAAAATTACCTAGTTTTTTTTGTAAACTTTCCAAATTATTATGTAAATATCTATCATAATTTATGCCATTTAATTTGATTCCATCATAAATAGATGCATGCACCCCTTTGTCAATAAGAAGATTTGCATCATGCTTGGCTAAGAAACTCATAACGCTTATATTTGCAATATACCCGGAAGAAAACAATAAACAAGAATCTACATTTAATATAGAAGATAAATATTTTTCCAAATCAAGGTGAGCTTTAGTATATCCTGAAATTACAATAGAACCTGTACTACCAGTAGGATATTTACGATAACCATCTTGATAAAATCCATTAACAATTGGATCATTGGTTAATGATAAATAATCATTACTACTAAAGTTACATAAATTATCTGCGGTAGGTAACAAAGTTAGCTTACGAAATAAACCTTTCTCAATTCTATTCTGCTTATCTTCGGCTAATTTTTTGTCAAAATTACTGCTCACTCATTCCCACTCTATTGTTGACGGTGGCTTACTAGAAATATCATATACTACTCTAGAAATTCCTTTTACTTCATTAATAATACGGTTAGAAACATGCGCTAAAAAATCTTGTGGTAAATGCGCCCATCTAGCAGTCATAAAATCTATTGTTTCAACTGCTCTTAACGCAATAACATAGTCATAATGTCTACCATCACCTTTAACACCAACACTTTTTACTGGCAAAAAAACCGCAAAAGCTTGACTAACCTTATAATATAAATTTTCTTTAATAAGTTCTTCAATAAAGATAGCATCTGCGCGGCGCAATATATCTAAATATTGTTTATCTATTTCACCTAATACTCTAATGCCAAGACCAGTTCCTGGAAATGGATGACGATAGATCATTTCTTTAGGTAAACCTAATTCTAATCCAACTCTTCGGACTTCATCTTTAAATAATTCTCGCAATGGCTCTACAAGTTTAAATGGTAAATTCTCAGGCAAACCACCAACATTATGATGAGATTTAATAACTTCAGCTGTTCCCGTATGAGTACTAACTGCTGCTGATTCAATTACATCTGAATAAATAGTCCCTTGAGCTAACCATTGAATGTCTTTATGCCTACTTGCTTCTTCAGCGAAAACCTCTATAAATACTCGGCCAATAGTTTTTCTCTTTTCTTCTGGGCATGATATGTCTTTAAGCTCTAATAGAAATTTTTCTTGAGCATCCACCCATACAACTTCAATACCTTCGTGATTTTGCAAAATATTTTTAACGTTTTCAACTTCGTTATGACGTAATAAACCTGTATCAACAAACACACAAAGCAACTGCTTACCAATAGCTTTATGTAATAAGGCCGCAGCAACTGAAGAATCAACTCCGCCAGATAAGCCAAGTAAAACTTTATCCTTGCCAACTTGAGACCTTATATGAGATATCTGGTTTTCTATAATTGACTTACTAGTCCAGTTTTTCTCAGCATGACATATATTTATTGCAAAATTTTCCAGAATTTTTGAACCAAATTCTGTGTGAGTCACTTCAGGATGAAACTGTACCCCAAACCATTTTTTATGTTTATTTTCCATTGCGGCAATTGGAGTGTTGTCAGTTCTGGCAATAGTCTCAAAATTAGGTGGTAATATTGTGACTTTATCGCCATGACTCATCCATACATCAAGCTTATGTGCCTTCTCCATATGAATATCTGCAAAGATGCTGGTTTTATCAGTAACATATAACTTTGCATTACCAAATTCACACTTATCAGAAATATTTACGAAACCACCTAACTGTAAGGCCATAGTTTGCATACCATAACAAATTCCAAGCACAGGGATACCGGAGGCAAAAACCCAATTAGGGGCGCGCGGATTTTCATCAATAGTTACAGTAGATGGACCACCAGACAAAATTATGCCAACAGGTTCAAAAATATCTAAATAATCGATGTTTAAAGTATATGGATGTATCTCACAATAAACCCCAAGATCTCTTAAGCGTCTAGCAATAAGTTGTGTATATTGTGAACCGAAATCCAAAATAAGGATCGATTTTTGTTTAATTACTTCTATTTTAATATCCTCCATTTTCATCAACTTGATAATTTGGTGCTTGTTTGGTTATTAAAACATCATGCACATGAGCTTCTCGAACTCCAGCATTTGTAACACGAATAAAATCAGCATTTTTATGTAAATCTTGTATAGTTTTAGAACCAGTATATCCCATACAAGATCTTAAACCCCCAAGTAATTGATGAATAATTGAGCCAAGCGCTCCTTTGTATGGAACTCGTCCTTCAACACCCTCAGGAACAAGCTTATGAGTTTCTGCCTCACCTTCTTGAAAATATCTATCACTTGAACCTTGGGCTTGTGACATTGCTCCTAATGAGCCCATACCGCGATATCCTTTATATGTCCTGCCTTGATAAAGTTCGATTTCTCCTGGTGATTCTTCCGTACCAGCAAATAAACTGCCGAGCATAACCGAATCAGCGCCTGCAGCAATAGCTTTACATAAATCGCCAGAAAATCTAATGCCGCCATCAGCAATAACTGGTACAACCCCTTTCACACCACTTACAACATCAAGAATAGCAGTAATTTGCGGGACACCAACACCTGTTACCACTCTTGTTGTGCAAATTGAACCGGGGCCAATGCCAACTTTAACAGCATCAGCTCCCACATCAACTAAATCCTTAGCTGCTTTAGAAGTCGCAATATTTCCTGCTATAACTTGCACATCTGGGAAATTATTTTTAATCCACCTAACTTTATCAATTACTGCCTGAGAATGCCCGTGCGCTGTATCTACAACTAACACGTCCACCCGCGCATCAATTAAAGAACTGATTCTTTCTTCACTATCTAAACCAACTCCAACAGCAGCACCTACTCTCAATTGCTCTTTTTCATCCTTAGAAGCATATGGGTTATTTCTAGCTTTTTGAATGTCTTTAACCGTAATTAGACCACGTAAATTAAAATTATCATTAACAACCAATAATTTTTCTATGCGGTGTTTATGCAAAAGCCTACGTATTTCATCATTACTAGCGCCTTCTTTTACAGTTACTAAGCGCTCTTTAGGAGTCATAACTGCAGATACAGTTTGTGCAAGATTAGTTTCAAAGCGTATGTCTCGGCTAGTTACAATACCAACTAACAAGTCATTTTCAACTACGGGCATACCTGAAAAACTATGCTTATCCATAATTTCTAATAATTCTTTAACGGTAATTGTAGGTGCAACATAAATAGGATCTGTTACCATACCGCTTTCAAATTTTTTAACTTTGCGAACTTCAGACGCTTGTGCAGCTATATTCATATTTTTATGAATAATGCCAATACCACCCTCTTGAGCAATTGCAATAGCAAGTCTTGATTCTGTAACAGTATCCATTGCTGAAGATAATACTGGAATACTAAGCTTAATTTTATTAGTAAGCGAAGTTCTAATGTCTACTTCTCTAGGTAAAACTGTTGAGTGGCCTGGTACCAATAAAACATCATCAAAAGTTAAAGCTTGCTTATAATTTTCCATGAATTTTTAAAACCAATCGAAAAACATATTGAATTATACAATGAACTGACATTTAGATCCATTGAGAAAAAGTATTTGCTGAGAAATACTAGACTTACATGTTAAATTTTTGTTAATCTAAATTTATTTAACATATAATTGTTGAGAGTCTAGATGAACAAGCAAAATAATGATGGCTTAAAAACTCAAATTGTAGTCGTTACTTCTGGGAAAGGTGGTGTAGGCAAAACAACCTCTTCCGCTGCTATATCAATGGGTCTTGCTATGCAAGGCAAAAAAACTATAGTAATAGATTTTGATATAGGACTGCGCAATTTAGATTTAATTATGGGATGTGAGCGCCGCGTTGTTTATGATTTTATCAACGTTATAAATGGTGAAGCTACATTACGCCAAGCATTAATTAAAGACAAACGCAATGAAAACCTATTCATTTTACCAGCATCACAAACAAGAGATAAAGATGCATTAACCGTAGAAGGTGTTGAAAAAGTATTTAATGAATTGGCAAAAGAATTTGAATACATAATTTGTGACTCACCTGCTGGAATAGAAGCTGGTGCTTTAATGGCCATGTATTTTGCTGATCATGCAATCATTGTAACTAATCCAGAAATTTCATCAGTGCGCGATTCTGATAGAATATTAGGTATATTATCTAGTAAGACCAAGCGTGCAATTGAAGGCAAAGCTCCTATTAAAGAGCATCTTATTATATCTAGATACAATCCAGCTAGAGTTGAACAAGGAGAAATGCTATCAGTTAAGGACATCACAGATATACTTGCAATAGATTTAATTGGCGTAATTCCAGAATCAAAAGCTGTTCTTCGAGCTTCCAATACAGGGGCACCAGTCATTTTAGATGAAAATAGCGATGCAGGGATTGCTTATAAAGATGCAATATCTCGATTCTTAGGTGAAGATAAACCTATGAAGTTTGTACAAACTGATCGTAAAGGATTATTCAAAAGATTATTTACTAAGCAAAAGGAGGATGTCTTAGCGTGAGTATTTTAAAATTTTTAAAAAGACGGAATAATACCGCCGCATCAATAGCCAAAGAAAGATTGCAAATTATTATATCTCATGAAAGAAGTAAAAAGGATGCTCCTGATTGCTTGCCAAAGTCAGAGGACTTACCTAAATTACAAGAAGAGATACTAAATGTAATTACAAAATATATTAATATAAACCGTGAAAACGTTAGTGTAAACCTAGAGAGGCTTGGGGATAGTGCTGTTTTAGAGTTGAACTTTACTATGCAAGAGGAAAACGAAAAGCTTGCAGCTGAAGAAGTTTTGTAAGATTCATAATTTAAGAAAAATATGTATTTTAGATACTTTGAAAAAAAGCGATTTTAGTATGGCAAAAAAACGAGTTCGTTTTAGCGATAAGGTTATGTCCAGTGATAGTGATTATGAGTTATCCGAAAAGTCATATCATCCTAGACAAAAATATCACTTACTAAAAACAATGCATAGTAGTACAAATAAAAACCTTATAAAACCAATCAATCGTTCCATTAATAACACTATAAAGTTTCTACAAGGAAACTCTAAAGCTGGTTTTATTATAGCCGCACTTTCTTTGATATTAGGAGGAGTTACTTTATTACTACTTAGTATATTAATGCCCCAAACTATTAGCATTGCTTTTACACCATCTTTAAACATAGTACAAACCAAAATTATTTCTGGTTTTGCTATTCTCGCTGGACTTTTAATGGGGGCTAACCATCTTTTATGTAAAACTAACGAAGATGATAACCAAATCTCTAATACAAAAAATTATTCTTGTTGTGCATAAGAATAAAATATATAAGGTCTAACTTTCCCATGTGGCATGTGATTCATAAAGACTCTGTAAGTCTTTACTTGTCTTGTTACAATTACCAAGTAAAGTAAAAGTTTCTTGATTAATCTTATAATAAACTCCCAAAGGAACAGGCAGGTTTTTATTATTTGTAATGCCAGCAAGACGTAATGCGGATATCTTATCTGTTTGGTCGTGGGTTAATGCTATATTATTATCTTCTATTGGCGCTGATGATATATTACCATCTTTGTTAAGTATCAGTTTTTTATTAGCTTCTTCTCCAAATAATATGTGCTCACCATGTTTTAGCAAAATAGTATTTTCAGCACGATTTGTTTTTGTTGCAAAACTATCAAAAGCACCATTATTAAAAACATGACAATCTTGATAAATTTCTACTAACGAGCATCCTTTATGCTCATGCGCTTCACGTAATACAGATGCTAGTTGCTTAGGATCTTTATCTACAGCACGTGCAACAAAGCTAGCTCCAGCTGAAATTGCAAGTTCTAATGGGTTAACTGGTTTTCCTGTTACGCCAGAAGGAGAAGTCTTAGTAATTTGTCCAATTTTAGAGGTTGGCGAAAACTGTCCCTTTGTTAAGCCATACACCTGGTTATTTAATAATAAAATATTAATATCTAAATTACGACGCAAACAATGCAAAAAATGATTGCCACCAATACTTAAAGCATCTCCATCACCAGTTATAACCCATATAGATAAATCATCTCGCATTGCACGCACGCCAGTTGCAACTGCTAGGGCTCTACCATGTATCGTGTGAAAGCCATAGGCATTAACGTAATATGGAAGGCGTCCGGCACAGCCTATTCCAGAAATAAACACGTGCTTTTCTGGTGGGATATCTAATTCTGGTAAAACGCGCTGTATCGCTGATAAAATGGCATAATCACCACAACCAGGACACCATTTTACCTCATTTTCATTAGTAAAATCTGATTTAGTATATTTAACATTTTTCATACGCCACCCATTCTTTGATTGAATTTATCAAGAAATTAACTGAAAATGGTTGTCCATTACATTGGCTAATAAGCTTTGCATCAACCAAAAACTGTGCGCGTATTTCTCTTGTTAATTGCCCAGTATTTAGCTCAGCAACCAAAACTTTTTTATAACGTGATAATATTTTAGCTAAATTTGGGGGTAAAGGATTAATATTTCGCAAATGTAAAGAAGCAAATTTATAACCACTATCAAAACATGCATCAAACGCGGCTTTTATACTACCGTATGTACTTCCCCATGAAATCACTAAAACTTGAGATTTTTCTTCTCCCTCGATAACCAAAGGAGAATAATATTTACTAATGTTTGCTATTTTTTCCGCTCTTGTTTTGATCATTTGTTGGTGATTATCGGCATCATAACTAACTTTTCCATAATCCCCATTCTTTTCTAATCCGCCTAATTGATGAATGAAACCAGGGGTTCCTGGTACATTCCAACTACGACTATAATTTTCATCACGTTTGAAAGGCTCTTTATACAAGTTTTGTTGATTTAAATTTGGCAGTACAAGTTTTTGTACGTCTGGTATCCGCCAAGGTTCAGCAGCTATTGCAAGATAAGCGTCCATTAGGACAATTACAGGAGTCATAAATTTTATTGCTAAACTAAATGCTTCAATAATAGTAGTAAAACAATCTGCAGGTGACTTGGCAGCTAAAATTGGCAATGGCGATTCACCATGTCTTCCATAAAGTGCTTCTTGAAGATCACTTTGCCCTGTTTTGGTTGGTAACCCGGTAGAGCCTCCAGCACGTGAAACATTCAAAATAACCATAGGTAATTCGCTAACCACGGCTAATCCTATTGTTTCACTTTTCAAATCAAAGCCAGGTCCAGAAGTACATGTTATAGCCAGTGATCCAGAAAATGCTGCTCCAAGACAAGCACATGCTGCAGAAATTTCATCCTCAGCTTGAAATAATTTAACTCCAAAATCAGCAAGCTTTGCACATTCTTCTAATATTGCAGAAGCAGGAGTAATTGGATATCCCGCAACAAATATCTCTTTTTTCATTTGGGTCGCAAGTGTTGCCAATGCCATAGAAACTGCTTCTACTCCGGTAATTTGTCTATATTTACCAAGAGGTCTCTCAACATTTCCCATTATGTAAGTCTGTCTTTTTACAATTTCTAGAGTCAGTGCATAATTATATCCTGCACGTAAAGCAAGGCTATTAGCCTCAACTAATAATGGTTTACCAGCGAATTTGTTTTTTATAAAATGCAAAGAACTATCTATACTTAAATCAAATAACCAAAGAATTATACCCAAAACATAAAAATTCTTTGACTTTTTAGCTTCTGAATGGGTAACAGACAAATCGGCAACAGCTTTTAATGTATTAGTAATTATAGATAAGCTTACTACTTGATATAAAGATTTTAATTCCGCAAAATAATTTTCTGGCAAACCAACTTTTTCTAAATCTTTGGGATTTTGAAAACTATCTTCATTAAGAATTAACAAAGAGTTATGTTGTAAATATTGTATTGATTTCTTTAATGCTGCTGGATTTAATGCTACTAAAACATCAATTTCTTCACCAGCTGTAAAAATTATACTTTCAGAAAGAGCTAATTGAAAAGCTGATACCCCTGCGACGCTTCCTTGAGGGGCTCTTATTTCGGCAGGAAAGTCAGGAAGCGTCCTAACATCTTTGCCGCTAATTGCTGCAGTAATGGTTAATTGCTCACCAACTAATTGAATTCCATCACCAGAGTCACCAGTTATCCGAATTACTATGGGTTTTATTAAAGACATATCCACGTGCTTCCTGCATTAATTGTTTCATTTGCATAACTGCTTCTTTAAATCCAACCATAACTGCTCTAGCAACTATGGCATGACCTATATTTAATTCATTAAAAACTCTAATTGCAGCGATTGGTTGCACATTATGATAATGTAACCCATGGCCAGCATTAACTACTAATCCTAGATTAGCAGCATATTCGGCCGCTTGTCTAATTTTATCTAATTCCTGAAGAACATCATCCTGTTTTTTAGCATTAGCATAGCAACCTGTATGAATTTCAATTGCGTTAGCATTTGCATCACGTGCGGCTTCTATTTGAGTTAAATCTGGATCAATGAATAAAGAAACTTCAGAATCAATAGCTTGCATACGTTCAACAGCATGGCAAACCGATTTGAAGTTTCCACGCACATCCAATCCACCTTCGGTCGTTATCTCAGATCTTTTTTCCGGTACAAAACAAACATGTTCTGGAGAAATTTCACTTGCAAAATCTAACATTTCTTCGGTGATTGCTGCTTCTAGATTCATTCTAGTTTGGATTACTTGTTTGATAAGTTTTACATCACGCTCATTAACATGTCTTCTATCTTCACGCATATGTAAGGTAATGCCATCGGCTCCAGCTTCTTCAGCAAGAATAGCCGCTTGAACCGGATCAGGATAAGCACAACCACGAGCTTGACGCAATGTTGCAATATGATCAATATTAACACCCAATAATATTTTGCTCTTCATAAATAACACCGAAAATGTTAATAAACATTAAATTTCAAGCAGGTCTTTTTCCTTTACTTTCAATTGCTCGTCTATTTCAGCTATATATTTATCAGTAAGTTTTTGAATCATATCAGCGCCTTTACGCTCATCATCTTCTGAGATTGACTCTTCTGACTTTAATTTTTGATTAGCATCGCGGCGAATATTGCGAATTGAGATACGTCCTTGCTCAGCTTCTGCTCTAACAACCTTTATCATTTCTTTACGACGCTCTTCTGTTAATGGTGGCATAGGAACACGAATAGCATTTCCTGCTGTAGCTGGATTTAAGCCTAAATCTGAATTTAAAATAGCTTTTTCAACTACTGCGACCATTGTTTTTTCATATGGAGTTACTAATAAAGTTCGCGAATCATTTACATTAATTGATGCAACTTGATTAATAGGAGTCAAATTACCGTAATAATCAACCTGTACATGATCTAATAAAGTAGCACTAGCACGGCCTGTTCTTATCTTTGCCATTTCATGATGCAGAGATTCTACAGCTTTTTTCATTTTTTTTTCTGCTTCAAGTCTAATTTCATTAATCATGTTTATCTCCTACAATTGTCCCTACCCTTTCTCCGCGGACTATCTTTTGTAAAGCTTTTGGTTCGTTTAAATCAAATACTTGTATTGGCATATGCTGATCTTGGCATAAACATATAGCTGTTGAATCCATAACCTTTAAACCTTTAGTTAAAACTTCATTATAAGTTAAAAAGTCATAGCGCACAGCATTTTTATTATGAACAGGATCATCTGAATATATCCCATCAACTTTAGTGGCTTTAAGAACAACATCTGCTCCAACTTCAATTGCACGTAAACATGCAGCTGTATCAGTTGTAAAAAATGGGTTGCCAGTACCAGCAGCAAAAATAACTACTTGACCATTTTGTAAATGGGTTATAGCTTTACGCCTATGGTAGGAATCAACAACTCCTATCATAGGAATTGCTGACATTATCCTTGCTGGCAAATTTATTCTTTCTAATGCATCACGCAAAGCTAAAGCATTCATAACTGTGGCAAGCATTCCCATATGATCGCCAGTTACTCTACCAAGCCCTGCTTCAGACAATTTCTTTCCACGAAAGAGGTTACCGCCACCGATAACCATTCCAACTTGGACACCCATTTCAATCAAATTAGATATATCACATGCAATTTTATCAAGTACTAATGGGTCTATTCCAAATTGGGAGTTTCCCATAAGAGCTTCGCCACTGCATTTTAATAAAATACATTTATAATGTAAATTAGCCATAGAACTATCTTTAATTGTCACGTACTTGAGCCATTACTTCTTCAACAAAATTATCTTCTTTCTTTTCAATGCCTTCACCAACTTCTAGACGTTTAAAAGCTTCTACTTTAGCTTTCTTTTGTTCAAGTAATTTGCCTACTTTAATGCTAGGATCTTTAATAAATGCTTGACCAGATAAACTTACTTCATCTAGAAATTTACTAATACGTCCATCAACCATTTTTTCAATAATTTCTTGAGGCTTATCGCTATCTTTAGCTTGAGCTAAAAAGATTTCTCTCTCATTAGCAATTGATTCAGCAGAAACATCTTCACGATTTACAACGATAGGTTTACTAGCAGCAATATGCATCGCTATATCTTTTGCTAAATTTTCATCTCCACCTGTCATCGCAACAAAAACACCAATACGGTTACTGTGTACATAGGATCCTATTACACCATCTGTTGTTAAAACTTCAATACGACGTAATTTAATATTCTCACCAATTTTTGCAATTAATGCTTGGCGTGCTTGTTCAACTGTTTGGTCAGAACCATCAATAGTAATATTAGCAAGCTCTTCTACGGTATTTACTTTTGAATCTAGAGCAGTTTTTGCTGCTTGTTCAGCAAATGATATAAAATTTGAATCTCTAGCAACAAAATCTGTTTCACTATTAACTTCCAACATTAATGCACGTTTGTTATCAGAAGATTTAACAATAAAAATAATACCTTCTGCAGCAACTCTATCTGCTTTTTTATCAGCCTTAGCTTGTCCTGCTTTACGCATTTCGATAATAGCTTTTTCAATATCACCTTCAGTTGCTACTAAAAACTTCTTGCACTCCATCATACCAGCGCCAGTACGCTCTCGTAATTTCATTACTAATGATGCACTAATTGTCATAATTTTCTCCAAAATTTGTGGTGATTAAGGATGTTGCGTTACTTAATCTAATGTAAATTAATATGATATATTAAGATCTTTTTGTTACTGGATTCATGGATTCTGCGGGCAAGCCGCAGAATCTAGGGATTTGTATATTCAAAATATCCCATGAAAATTTCAAAAGGCAAAGGTTAATGCTTATGCATCTACTTCTTCTGAGCCTTCTGAAGCAGCGCTACTGGCAACTGTATTACTACCACGACCTTCAGTAATAGCATCAGCTACAGCACTTAGATATATGTCTATAGCACGCATTGAATCATCATTAGCTGGTATTATATAATCAACACCATCAGGATCATTATTAGTATCAACTATTCCAAATACAGGAATCTTAAGCTTTCTAGCTTCTTCAACTGCAATATGCTCAAAGCCAACATCAATTACAAATAGTGCGTCTGGTAGACCGCCCATATTCTCAATACCACCAAGACTTTTATCTAATTTTTCAAGTTCTCTACGTAGCATAAGAGCTTCTTTCTTAATCATCTTTTCAAAAACGCCTTCTGCTTGCATTTTTTTAAGCTCTTTTAAGCGAAAAATAGACTGGCGAACTGTCTTATAGTTAGTTAACATACCACCTAACCAACGGTGATTAACATATGGCATGCCAGCTTGGCTAGCATAATCACGTACTAAATCTTGTGCAGCTCTTTTTGTACCTACAAATAAAATTTTGGCATTATTTGATGCAAGTCTACTAATTTGATTTAAAGCATCTTTCATCATTGGAACAGTTTTTTCAAGGTTTATTATGTGTATTTTGTTCCTTGCGCCAAATATGTACTCAGACATTTTTGGGTTCCAAAATCTAGTTCTATGCCCAAAATGAGCTCCTACTTCAAGCAGATCTTTCATACTTATCTTCATTTATTTCTCCGGGTTGCGCCTCCACATTTCCCATCTTCCACCTATAAAAGGACCCAGGTTGATGTGTCGAAATGTGTGTGTGGTTTAAAAATTCGGAGTATTTATATCACAATTATGAATAATTAACAATTATTATAAACAGTTTCTCAGAATAACAGACTTAGATAGAAATATTAGGGTGTGTTGACAACTACCCTAAAGTAAGTTTTTTATTTCTTGTAAGATAACTAAAATAAAAAAAATGGCGCTAATTACTAAAAATAAATTTTTCTTAATTGTAGAAAAAGTGTATTTTCTAATTTTGTTACGCTCATTATATACCATTAGCACTGGGAATAACCCTAATAAAACAGCAACAAATATTCCTGCAAAACCAAGTACTTGAACAAATGCATTAGGTGCTATACAAGTAATTAAAATTGGCGGTATATAAACTAACAATAATAAAAAAATTCGATTTATTCTATAAGATTTGATCTTTAAATTATCTGCAAGAAAATGAATAAGAGCTATTGAAATTCCCATAAATGAGGTAATCGCAGCAAAAATTGCAAATACTCTTCCTAAAACGTTAACAATATTATTTTGCGTAGATTTAGCGAGAGATAATATTACCCCAGTACCATTATCTCCAACTTTTAACAAATATTGAAGCCCTCCTTCACCAAACAAAGGAATATGCCCAAGGGTAATCCATTCCCAAGCAGTATAGGCTAAAAGCGCGATTATCCCACCAAACAAAATGGCTATTTGTGCAGATTTTTTATCATAATCAAGATATTCTGTAACGGCAGGAACAATAATACTAAAACCAAAAGTAGTTAACAGCATGGGTAAAGAAGGAAATATTGCTGAAAAATCAGCATGTTTAATAAATTTATAATCGCTAGGCAATATGCTAACACTTACAGTTATTGCAAATGCTATAATAAGACATACTGCCAATAAGTTATTAATATTATATATAAATTTTTCGCCAAAATATAAAATTAACGCAAAAATAATGGTAAAACTAAGAATAATTGGCAAATTTGAAATCTCTATATAATTACCAATTAACACCCTTAACCATGCTGATCCGGCAATCATATAAGTACATAGTAACGCATATAATAGAGCAAGAATAACTATTGCTGAAAATATCTGTCCGGTTTTACCAAGAGTCATTTTTATCATGGTTGACAAGTTATAACTACCACGTACTTGCATTTTTACTTCCAAGATATAAAGAGCTGCTATAGTCATAAATATCCAAGAGATTATAAATGCTATTATGGTTGGGAAAAAACCAGCATTACTTGTAGCTATTGGTAGGCCTAAAATTCCAGTTCCTACTGAAGTACCTGTTACCATTAAAATAGCGTTTAAAGTTTTTAATTTGCTCATATATCCAAAATACTTAAAATGAGAATTTTATTATTAAATAATGCGTCTTGTTTCCACAACATTAGGAATCTGTCCAATTCTATCTAAAATTCTTGCTAAACTATTTAAACCGTCCGTTGCTATTGTTAACTTTACCTGCAAAATATTTTCCAATTTATCATCCTCGGTTTCTAATGAATATACGTGGGCACGCTCGCTGGTTAATAGATTAGTTATATCACGTACCAATGTTGATCTGTTAAAAGCACGAATTAATATATTTACCATGTACTGTTCGTGATTTTTTTGACGCCAACTAACTTCTAAAAAGCGATTTTTTTGTTTACTAGTCGCGTTTAATATGTTTTTGCAATTTTGACGATGAATGGATACTCCTCGACCTATGGTGACGTATCCTATAACCTCGTCTCCAGGTAATGGTTGGCAGCAACGGGCTATATGGGTTAATAAATTTCCTACTCCTTCGAGAATTAAGCTATTGGTGGGTGACTTAGTTATTTTTTTGGTTTTAATGATTTTTTGTAGGTTTGCATCAGTTCGTTCGGTTGGGGCAACTCGTGCTAGAATCTGACCTATTTTTAAATCTCCACGACCTAATGCTGCACACAAATCATCAATTGATTTAAATTTTAATGAAGGTAAAACTCTCTCTACCAAATCTACCTTTATTCCAAGGTTTTTTAGCTCTTTATCGAGAATCTCATGGCCTTCGGTACAATTTTCTTCATAATTTTGTTGTTTAAACCAATGTAATACTTTAGCCCTAGCTTTAGAGGTTTTTAAATAATTTAAATTTGGATTTATCCAATCTCTGGATGGCCTCTCTTCTTTTCCGGTTAATATTTCAACTTTGTCGCCTGTTTTTAATGTGTAAGTAAGAGGAACAATAGAGCCATTTACCTTGGCGCCACGACAACGATGACCAATTTGAGAATGAACATGATAAGCAAAGTCTAAAGTTGTAACTCCAATTGGTAAATCTAAAATATCACCATCTGGTGTGAAAACGTATACTCTATCTTCTAAAAACTCTGTTTCAATGGTATTAATGCCTTTGTTTGCTGATACATCTCGATGCCAAGCTAAAACTTCACGTAGCCACTCTATTTTACGCTCATGACTGGCTCGAGATTGCAATTTGCCCTCTTTATATTTCCAATGTGCTGCAACTCCCATTTCAGCTAATTCATGCATTTGAAAAGTACGGATTTGCACTTCAAAAACTCTATTTTCTGGTCCTATTACAGCTGTATGTAATGATTGATAACCATTATCTTTGGGATTAATAATATAATCATCAAATTCCTTTATTATTTGTTGCCATTTTGCATGAATTAGGCCTAACACTTCATAACATTGCTCTTTAGTATCAACTAAAATTCGTACTGCCGTTGCATCATATATTTCACTGATATCGACTTTTTTACGTGTCATCTTATTAGCTATACTATTAATATGCTTAGAACGACCATAAACAGCAAAATGTTCGATATCCATTTCTTTTAAATGTTGTTTTAAATCTTCAACGATTAAATTGACATACCTATCTCTATCAAGTCGCTTTGCATTTAAACCAGCGGCTATTGTTTTATACTCAACAGGCTTTAAATAGCGAAATGCTAAATCTTCCATTTCCCATTTGATAGCACCAATCCCTAATCTATTTGCAAGAGGAGCATAGATTTCCATAACTTCTGTTGCAATATTTTTACGCATATGATTAGGCATAGGGGCAACTGAACGTAAAGCGCATAGTCTATCAGCTAATTTTATTAATACCGAGCGCACATCATCTACCATTGCCAATAACATCTTACGCATATTATCTATTTGATGTTTACTTTCTGGAGATTTATTGAAGATTGAAATGGCGCTCATTTTTTCCGCACCATCAACTAAACGCGCCACACTTTTGCCTAGTTGTTCACTAACGTCATCGATTGACAATTCAGCATAATGTACGCTGACATAAATAATTGCTGCGGCAAGTGTTTCTTGATCTACTTCCAAATCAGCTAGAACATCGGCCATAGCCAATCCTTGCTGTAAACATGACTCACCTGTGTCAGTTGCAATATCATAACCAGAAAGATGACTTAATGTGCATGCATTGCGCAGAAGATCTAAATCTTGAAAATATCCCTTACTACCAATTCCATCAAGCCATTGTTCAACATCAATGCTACCATCAGCATTAAGAGGCATATTTTCTTTGACTTTTACCATAACACTTTATTTCCTTACAAATAGTGCGATAGATTCTACATGAGCAGTATTAGGAAACATATCCATTACACCAACGGATTCTAATTTATATCCTAGTTTATTAACCAATAAATCAGTATCTCTAGCTAAAGTAGCCGGATTACAAGATACATATACTATACGCTCTAAATTTAAATTGCCAAGTTGTTTAATTACTTCAAAGGCCCCACTTCTGGGTGGGTCTAACAATAACTTATTAACATTTTTAAATTTATGGATAATTGATGTAAAATTTTGATCTAAATCACAGGCCATGAAAGAGGCATTATTGATATTATTGCTTTGCATATTCATTTCAGCTCTAGAAACCATAGCATCATTACCTTCAACCCCATAAACCTCTTTACAGTTCTTAGCAATTGGAAGGGAAAAATTACCTAAACCACAAAACAGATCCAATACAACATCATCTTTATTTAAATTAAGTAACTGTATAGCTTGCGCTACCATTTTACGATTAATTTTGCTATTTACCTGGGTAAAATCTGTTGGTTTAAATTTAAAAGAAACATCAAATTCAGGCAAATTATAGGCTAAAAACTCTGAAGCACTAGAAGGGTAAAATAAATATACGCTTTCTGGCCCTGCTGGCTGTAAATATATTATGAAGTTGTTCTCATCTGAAAATGCTTTTAGCTTTTCTTGATCGTCTGGGCTTAGAGAGTCAAGATTTCTAAAAATTAATGCAACTTCAACATCACCTGCTGCCACTTCAATTTGTGCAATTACGTTAGGTGAGGTAAAACTACTTAAAAGAGCACGCAGTTTATCAATAGAATCTGCTACTTGTTTATGTAAAATCAAACAATTATGCAAATCTGCAATAAAACGAGGATTATTTCGTTCGCGAAAGCCAACCAATACTTCGCCTTTTTTACTTACATAACGTGCACTTAAGCGTGCCTTATTACGATAATGCCAGTTATCAGCTACTAAAGGATTTAAAATTTGTTTTGGTTCGACTTTTGCATATTTATTTAATAAATTTAGCAATAAATTTTGTTTTACTTCTATTTGCTTTGCAGAATCTAAATGTTGCAATGAACAACCACCACATATTGCATAATGCTGACATTGCGGCACCACTCTATCTTTAGATGGCTCTTCTATAGAAACAACTATGCCTTCATCATAGTCTTTCTTGCGTCTTGTATAAGAAAAAGTAACTGTTTCATTGGCTAACGCGCCATTTATAAACGTTGTTTTACCATCAATGCGCGCTATACCACGACCATCATGACTAAAATTTTCAACGTATGTTTGTTTTTGTAATTTATGCTTCATAGAAAAATCTCGATTCTAGAAATTACTAGCAACAAATGTATCAACTTCACTACTAGTTAATTCTTGATACTCACCGCGAGCGAGTGAACGTGGCATAGATAAATTTGCGAAACGAACTCGAATAAGGCGACTTACTTCTAATCCTTGGGAATTCCACAACCTTCGTACTTCACGGTTTCGTCCTTCGGTCAAAACCACATAGTACCAAGAGTTAACGCCTTCTCCTCCTGCATATTTTACACTTTTGAATTTTGCAAAACCATCTTCTAATTCAACACCGTTTTGCAGATTTTTAAGCACGTCTTTACTTACTTCTCCATAAACACGCACCGCATATTCACGCTCAAAATTATTTCTAGGGTGCATTAATTTATTAGCAAGATCGCCATCATTGGTAAATATTAGCAAGCCTGAGGTATTTATATCTAAGCGTCCTACTTGAATCCATCTACCAGGTGTTATTTTAGGTAATTTATCAAAAACTGTTTTGGTGTGCTTTGGATCTTTATTACTAGAAATCTCGCCAACAGGTTTATGATAAATAATAATCCTAGTTTTATTTGGATTGGCAAGTGGATTTTTAATAAAGCGGCCACGAACGTTAATTTTATCTTCCGCTGTAACAGTATCTCCAAGTTTGGCAATCGAACCATTTACTGTAACTTGACCATTTTCAATCCATTTTTCCATTTCCCGTCTAGAGCCTAGTCCTGCTTGGCTTAGTACTTTTTGTAATCTTTGTTTATCAATCATAACAACATCCTAATAATCGATATTCATGGCTTCTTTTATCTCTTCAAGAGTTTTCGCTGCTTGTTCGCGAGCATTTTCACTCCCTTCAGAGACAATTCTTTTTACAGAGCCAAGATCTGATTCATAGTCTTTTATTGAGCTTTGAATACTTGCTAATTCATTTGTAACCGCATCAATAACTGGGCGTTTACATTCAATACAACCAATTCCAGCTGTTTTACAACCAGTCTGCACCCAAGACTTTACTTCTTCGTCTGAATATACTTTATGAAATTGCCAAACAGGACATTTGTCAGGATCTCCTGGATCTGTACGTTTTACTCTTGCTGGGTCAGTTGGCATTGTTCTAATTTTCTTTTCTATTTCAGCCGGTTCTTCACGCAAGCTAATACAATTATTGTAGGACTTAGACATTTTTTGTCCATCTAAACCAGGTAATTTAGACTGTTCAGTTAATAAAGCTTGTGGTTCTGGTAAAATTATCTTACCTAAGCCATCCAAGTGTCCTAGTAATCTTTCTTTATCACCTATAGATAGGCTGTGCTGAGATTCTACTAATGCACTAGCTGTTTTGAGAGAATCTTGACATCCTTCTTGTTGAAATTTAGTTCTAAACTGATTATACAGTTTACTATTCTTTTTCCCCATTTTTTTAATTGCTTCTTGTACATGCAACTCAAAATCTTTTTCTCGACCATATAAATAGTTAAAGCGCCTTGCAATTTCACGAATCAATTCAACGTGGGAAACTTGATCTTCGCCAACAGGAACTAAATCAGCTTTATAAAGTAAAACATCAGCACTTTGTAGTAGAGGATATCCAAGGAATCCGTATGTAGATAAATCTTTTTCATGCAGTTTTTCTTGTTGATCTTTGTAAGTTGGAACTCGTTCTAGCCAACCAATTGGAGTTATCATTGATAACAATAAAAATAATTCGGCATGCTCAGGCACCCAAGATTGGATAAATATATTAGATAATCCTGGATTTATACCACATGCAAGCCAATCAATAACCATATCCCAAATATTCTGCTCAATTTTTCTTGGATCATCATAATTAGTAGTTAATCCATGCCAATCTGCAACAAAATAAGAACAATCGTATTGATGTTGTAGTTTTGCCCAATTTTTTAAAACACCATGATAATGGCCTAAGTGCAATCGCCCACTTGCGCGCATTCCTGATACTATTCTTTTACTGCTACTAAAGATTGACATTACCCTCTCACATATAAAAATATACAACTCCTAAACTTCAAATGGTTTAGGATCTCCTTTTCCAACTCGTAATATTTTAGGAAATTCTTCCGTTAGGTCAACAATCGTAGTTGGATCATGACTACAGTTTCCACCATTAATTACTAAATCTACTTTATTGCCAAGTAAATCCAAAATAGCATCAGGCTCACTAAGAGGAGCTTCTGCTCCTGGCAATATTAGAGTGGAACTCATGATAGGCGCTTCAAGTGATTCTAGTAAGGCAAGACAAATTGTATGTTCCGGAACTCGCAATCCTAGAGATCTTTTCTTGGGATGTAACATTAACCGTGGGACTTCCCGTGTTGCATTTAGTATAAAAGTATATGATCCAGGAGTAAATGCTTTTAAAAGCCTATATATAGGATTAGTAACAATTGCATAGGTACTTAATTCGGACAAATCTCGACAAACTAGGGTCATATTATGATTTTTATCCAATTGACGCAACTGCCTAATTCTCTCTAAGCCTTTTTTATTACCTAACTTACATCCTAAAGCATAACCAGAATCAGTTGGATAAACAATTAGACCACCATCTTCAATAATTTTTGCGGCTTGGCGTAACAACCTTGCTTGAGGATTATCGGGATGAATTGCAAAAATTTCACTCATTTAGTTTAACTCCATTTATGCCAAATCGGGATACAAGTTTGCGGTAATAATTTTTGCCTGCCTATACCAACCCGTGAAATATTATCAGCGTGAAAATCAGATCCTGATGAAGCAAATAAAGAATACTCTTTACATAAAACTGCTAGTTTATTTATATCCATAATTTGCAAATCTGATGATACAACTTCAAGCCCATCTCCTCCAGCATTTTTAAAATCACCGATCAGTTTAATAAGCTTGCTATTAGTTAGTTTATATTTAAGGGGATGAGCTATAACCGCATCACCACCAGCATTTTTAATCATAACAACAGCATCTATCAAATCGACCCAACAACTTGAAACATATGCTTTTTTATTTTTGGCTAGATATTCATCAAAAGCTTGTGGTAGATCACGAATAAGTCCTTCATCAAGCATAACTTTTGCAAAATGTGGTCTTCCGATATTATCATTACAAGCGTATTTTTTAGCCTTTTCAAAGGAATTTTTAATCCCAAATTTTTCTAATTTAGCAGAAATTTCTTGCGCTCTATTTATTCTATTTTCTTTTTGGGTTTTAAATAAATTGTGCAAATCTTCATTATTTAAATCAAAGTTATAAGCTAAAACATGAATATCATATTTTAGCCAACGAGTACTAATCTCAACTCCATTTATAATGTTGACTTTTTGAGAAGAATTAGCCACACGTAAAGCATTAATTCCAGCAATAGTATCATGATCTGTCAAGGCAAAAATTTCAACGTTAGCTTGCAGTGCTCTATCTAGTAATTCTTTTGGTGTTAAAGAACCATCTGAAAAATCGCTATGGCAATGTAAATCAACAATCATATTTTTCTAAAATATAAAATTATCTACCAGTATAACTTTTATAAGGTATAATTGACAATTAAAATGGTTAATAATTATAAATTTCGGCGTTTTTCGTAAGTGTCACTTTTCTAAGTTGATGTCAGCAGATTATCAAAGTCCATGTCAACAAAAATTTAGATTCGAGCTGACGCTCACGCCGAAGATTTATGAACTACTCCTAGTAAAGCAACGAGTAGTTCATTTTAATGAAAACAAGGTAAAGAGAAGAGTTAATTTATTTTTTATAGAACAGAAGATGGAGCACTAAAGTGATCATCTTCTTCTGTTACTACCATCGCCAAACCTAGATGATCTGATGGCAATGGCCGCTCACTTTCTCTAAAAAGTTTATCACAATCAGCTTTTGATAAGTCATGCGGCACTTTAAAAAAGGAGTTATTTAACCATGTATCCGAGCCAACTTTAACATTTTTAGCTTGAAAGGCTGGTCCATATATAGCAATTCCATCTAAAACCGTACTTAGACGTAACACTCCTTGTTCTATTAATTGTTGGTTCAGTTTTTGATAAAAACTTCTAAACTCACTAACTTTTTGCATGAAATCATGATCAGAGCTTAATTCAATATTGCGTTCTTGAAGTAATTTTTTCATCTCGCGCAAACTGTCTTTAAAAGCAAAGACTTTCTGTTGTTGCTCTTTAGAAAGATGGCGCATCAAGTCGTATGGGTCAGCGAAAAAAGTTGTTCCTTGCCCAGAGTCTAATAAACTTTGACTCACATAGTCTAGACCCATGTCTTTTATTTTTTGTACCTGAGCTTCCAAAACGCAACTAACGGGACTTTCCATATCAAACTGATTAAAATCGCCTGACAAAATGATATTTAATTCAGGGTGCTCTTCGACATCTCTCCTAATATAGGAGCCAAGAATATCCATACAGGCTAATCGGTGATCGTTTGTTAAACCTGGGTGCGTATTGTAAATTTTGAAAGCTTGACCTGTTTCAATATTTACTAGCGGAATAACTTGGGCAGACTTCTCAAAGTCAACACCTAAGTTATGCTGCTTGATCTCATCCTGCGACATTGTACGCCTCATTTCATTCGAAAGAAAATCTCCGCTTGTGGTAAAAGCAACACGAGAAGGCTCTCCATTGAGCCTATACTTGTTAGGGTTAAAAGCAAACAAAAATCTAAATGCATATTTATCATCACAATACTGTGATAAAGCGTTTGAAAGCCTTTTGATGAAAAATACTCTTGCATCATTGCAACAGATATATCGTCTAATTCTTGTTCGCCAAATAAATCAAAGCCTTGGTTAATCAATTAATCCTTTGACGGTACGACCCAATCGATCTAGCTTCCAAACAACTAAGGTGTCATTTTTTCTTAATACTTCGAGTGCCATCTCTAATCCTGGACGGTTTGTCTTAGTACCAGATATCTGATCTTGATAGATTTTCTCACAACCAATATCTTTTAGCGAAGCAAGCTGAAGATCTAGATTTTGGTCGGCTGTTGAAATTCGAGCATAACCTACAAGCATGGCCTACTCCAAAATCCATTCACCATGGTCTTTAATTTCTTTATGCATCGCATCAGGTGCTAAATCAAGCTCGCCGGGCCAAGTAACAGCGCCATAGTTTATAAATGCTTGTTTGAAATAGTTTTCATCTTTTAATGCTTCAAACACACCGGTCAAATGGGATGGCTTGAATCGAACAGTTCCTTCCAAACCATCTTCAAATTTCACCTTCAGTAAAAGGTGTTGCTGCGGTTCTACTTTCGTCACATTCCAGTACATAAATTTCTCCTAACGTAGAGGTTCAATTTTATTAGGCATTTTCTTTTGATTACATAGCTCCCAATCTGTTAACAATTCTGCTTGGTGTAATTCGGCCCAGTCTAAAATAAGGTTTAAAGCCCGCCTTGGTAAGTTACCTTCCAACATTGTCAGTGACTTGATATCAACAATGCCCTGATACTCTCCATAAATTGCATGGAAATGTGGTGGTGCATGATCATTCCAAAACATTTGAATCAAAATTCCATAAAATGTACTAATCGTTGGCATCGACTGATTATCCTTATTCTTAAAACTCATGTGAAGTATAAGGTAGCGAGAAATCAATATCAAGAATGGTTATTGAGAATCAATAACCTCAGTAAAAATGTCTTTTTCCGAAAGCAGTTTTTCTTGCTCAAAAACGAACGTTTTTGAAATTAGGTGGTTGTAAAATTTTGATCAACTTTGATACTCGATCATTTGGCTGTGGTTTCTATGGCTGTTATGCATTCACTCAATTTTTCCATTTGTCGATTCCAAATGTCAAAGGTAAAATAAATTCCATACCCCATGGCAAAGATTTTTCCATAGCAAAACTAAACTAGAAATTAAAATTATTTAAAATTAAGGGATGTTAGGTTTGAGTCATTTGATTGGCGAAGGAAAAACCTAACATCTAGGCTTATCTCTATAACTTTAGGTTCGAATCTAAGTAAGGAGATAAGCCAATGTTAGGAGTAGCTATGTATACCACAATTGAGACGTTATATAAAAGAGGTTTAAATAAATCGGCTATATCAAGAGCAGTTAGTCATGACTGGAAAACAGTTGATAAGGTAATAAAACACTTAGATTCTGGTGGTAAATTACCAAATAAGAAACCACATCCAAGCAAACTTGATAAATATAAAGAGCAGATATTAGAATATTTAGACTCTGGTTTATCAGGTGTTAGGATATACGAATTATTACAAGAGTCTGGTTGCTCTTCTAGTTATTCATCAATAAAGATTTACATAAGGAATTTAAAAGGTAGAGAAAACATATGTGTAAGATTCCATAGTTTACCTGGAGAAGAGGCGCAGGTTGATTTTGGCTATATAGGCAGAGTTCCATATTTTAGTGGTAAACAAAGGAAAGCGTGGATATTTAATATGCGCTTAAGTTACTCTAGATTAGACTTTTATAAAGCTTCACGTGCTTTTTCTCGTGGACAATGATCGAATTCAAGTAGTGGGCGCAGAACCAATGCACGACGATTGGCTTCATTCCATTCCTCATCTGCGATTTGCGAAAGAGCTGTCATAAGCCCTCTCTTCTGCGACAGATTGACATTAGCTTAGACAACTTGCAACACAATGACAGGCAGTTTGAGTGTTAATGGCATTGACTATGACATTTTATTGTTTGAGGATCAAGGGGATACGAGGGGTTTAGTAATCACTGCTGACATCAACTTAGAAAAGTGACAGTAAGTCATGTTGCATATATTATTATGATCATAATAATATATAATTCTACCATTTAAAATAGTTTGGGTTTATATAATGAAGAAGAAAAATACGTTAGCTTTGGCTGCCCTACTTGCCACATTATCATCAACAGCAATGACTCCAATTGATTATGCTGAAAATCCATATGATGAAATAAATAGTAATTATGATGATGATTTTTTTGGTTATAATTGTTCTTCTTGCATGTCTGAAACATATTGTACCCCAGGTTCTTATGGCGGGCCTGGTTTCCAAGACTGCGCTTCTTGCTATGGTAGAGAAGGGCCACAAGGTACAACCGAAGACGCTGAAAATGCAGAATAAGCGTAATTTTCTTTAATGATAGAAACCATAACACATAATAATTTTAGCTTACCCAAGTTATCTTCTTATCAAAAAAATAAATTTTTTAAATATGCAGAACAAGTTCTGTTATTTCAACAAAAAATCTTGACCTCTTGCGGGAAAAATATACTGCATTATATTTTGCAAGATCAAAGTCATTTTCTTAAAAATAAACATTACCCAACAGGAGAAAGAATCGACTTTCAAAATGGCGGACAATATTTTTATCATTGTCACCGTGAAAATTATACAACTGAAGAGCATGGGCATTTTCACTGTTTCCTACGTAGAACTGCGATTCCCAAATACATAAAACCTTTTCATTATCCCCAAAAACCAAGTAAAGAATCACAACAGATGACGCATCTTATTGCAATTAGTATAAATAGAATTGGCCAACCAATTCGCCTTTTTACAATAAATCACTGGCTAAGCCATGAGGTTGCGTATCACAGCAGATATATTGCAAACTTAACCAGACGTTTTAAATTAGATATTCAAGAGAATTTATATTGGCGAAATTTAGACAAATGGATTGAAGGAGTTATACAAATTTTTTTACCACAAATAATTTGGCTTCACCAACAAAAAGCAAGTCAAATTAATCTATTAACAAAAAATCATGAGAATATATTTGCTAATCGTAAAATAGAAGAGCTATCATCCATTCCCATAGATTTAGTCAAACAAATTGAATGGATTATACAAGAGGCTGAAGATATTCCTGGATAATTGGTAATGAAGCAATTATACTTATTGTATTGTTATACAAATATATTTATTTTATGAAGTTACTTTTTGATTTTTTTCCAATAGTGCTATTTTTCGTATGTTATAAGTTTTATGGAATATACTATGCAACAGCTTTAGCAATGGCTGCTTCCATTTTTCAAGTTATATTACATAGAATACGCCATCAACGTTACGAAAAGCTACATTTGATTAGCCTTAGTTTAATTTTAGTATTAGGTGGCGCCACTTTATTTTTCCACAATCCATGGTTCATTAAATGGAAACCCACAGTAATTTATTGGTTATCATCAATAATATTTTTGGGGTCTTCTTATATTGGGAAAAAGCCTATTATTCAAAAAATGATGGGCGATAATATTCAATTACCTAATAAAATATGGCATCGCCTAAATATTGCCTGGGCTTTATATTTTCTACTTATGGGCGCGCTAAATATATATGTTGCATATTACTATGACACAGATTTTTGGGTTAATTTTAAGCTTTTTGGCGGTGCTGGATTTATGCTGATTTTTGTTTTTTTACAATCAATTTTTCTAACTAAACATTCAATTGAGCCACCAACGCCAAGAGCAAAGCACAATGCGAATACTTTTAGTCGAAGATGATGAATTACTAGGAGATGCGCTCAAAACTGGGCTAATTCAATTTAAATATATAGTTGAATGGCTAAAGGATGGAGAAGCCGCTTTATTAGCTATAAAAACAGAAAGCTTTGACCTGATAATACTTGACCTTGGCTTACCCAAAATTATGGGCATGGAATTATTAAAAAGTATTCGTAAAAATAATATTAAATCTCCTGTATTAATCCTTACTGCAAGAGATGCTATTGATGACATGGTTAAAGGCCTTGATAATGGCGCCGATGATTATATGACGAAACCTTTCGATCTTAATGAATTAGGCGCACGCGCAAGAGCATTAATTCGACGCACCCAAGGTAGAGCAGACTCCATAATCCATTACGAAAATATAACTCTAGATCCTGCAGCTCACTTGGTTTTAGTAGATGGAAATAAGGTGAATCTAGCTAGACGCGAATTTTTATTATTACATAAACTTCTTGAAAACACTGGACAAGTCTTATCTCGTGAGTCATTAACTCAAAGTATTTATGGATGGGATGAAGATGTAGAAAGCAATGCCTTAGAAGTACATATCCATAATTTACGTAAAAAATTAAACGCTCATTTTATAAAAACTATTCGCGGTGTTGGTTATATAATTGAAAAAAACCATAATCGAGGTTAGCCATTTGCAATCTATTCGCAGGTTTTTATTAATATATTTACTAATAACGGTAACTGTCACAGCAACAATTACTGCGATTTGTAATTACTATATGAATCAATTAGATATCAAAGAACATCAAGATACTTTATTAGCAATCTCTGCAATATCTTATCAATCATTACTTGGTGATGATTTAGAAGAACGTCCATTAAAGAAAATACAAGATAATCTAAATAATATTCCCAAACAAATATTAAAGTATTATCCTAAATCTCTTTTTTATTCTAATCTTCCTAATTATTATCTAGATAGATTCAATTTCCAAGTTTGGAATACCAAAGATGAATTATTACTACATTCTGCAGGTAACCTGATTATGGATTACCCAACAAGTCCTCAAGGGTTTAGTGATAAAATAGTTAATAATGAAAAATGGAGAGTTTTTACAACGTATAATAATAACGCTCAATTACAAATGGTTCTTGGCGAAAAGTATGATGCTCGATTAGAATTGAGCCGTCGCTTGGCAATAGATGAATTATATATCATTCTCTTAATATTCCCGATAGCATGGATGTTCATATGGCTTGTTGTTGGCAAAGGTTTAAAAAGTTTAAATAGTGTTGCTAAAGAAATATCAAATAGAGAAGCAAATAACTTTGAGCCACTACATAATAAAAATGTACCAATTGAAATTAAACCTGTAATAGATGAGTTGAATATGCTGCTCCAACGTTTAAAATTAGGATTTGAGCGTGAAACAAGATTCGCAGCTGATGCAGCACATGAATTAAAAACTCCTCTAGCAGCATTAAAAGCACAAGCACAGGTGGCTTTAAATACAAACGATAAAAATGATAAAGATATAGCTTTAAACAAAGTAATAGCTGCTGCTGACAGAACTACACATATAGTCCAACAATTATTAACTTTAAGCAAATTGTCCCCTGAGGTTAATTACAATACCAAATGGAAAAAAATTGACTTAAATGCTGTGGCCAAAGAAATCCTAGCCCTACTCGCACCACTTGCCATCGAAAATAATGTGGAACTAGAATTTTTATGCACAAATAAAATAGGAACTTTTCCAGGAAACTCCATAAGCA